>CAZFWO010000026.1:0-12539 GCA_964522785.1 uncultured Desulfurellales bacterium | reverse complement strand
TATCTGAAATTCATATTCGTTTCAAGAGTTTGATAAGAAACTATACACTATGCAATGGTCTCTATGCGGATTGAATGGGATTGCTTAGTTTTAAAGCTAAAATTGCGTATTTTAGAATTTAGAAATTGATAAAAAATCAATATTAGCTTGAAAAATATTGAAATTTGGTTATAAAAGCACAACACGGATATTGTGGAGAAGGAGATTAATTTTGGAGGCGCAGATAAGCAAGGTTGAAGTAAAGGGTATAGAGGCTCTGTTCTATGATCAAATAATGTCAATTTTGACGGGTTTTTCTTATGATTATTTTATAAGAAAGGCCATAGAGGATATGCGCATAGAAAAGAATGACAAAATAATGGATTTAGGCAGTGGTACGGCTAAAAATATCTGTATTATGAAAAAATATACGGACAGCTTGATAGTGGGGTTGGATAAGGGTAGAGAGATGCTTTATGTGAGTAAGAAGAGATGCGCAAACTATAACAATGTAAAGATATTCTGCCATGATATAAGGGATAAAACGCCTTTTATAGACGAATTTGATAAAGTGTTTATATCTTTTGTGCTTCACGGTTTTATCGATGACGACAGAAATAAAATAATAGAATCGGCTTATAGCTCGCTTAAAAAGGGAGGAAAGTTTTACATACTGGACTACAATGAGTTTGATATAAATAACAAAAGCTCCCTTGTCAAATTGTTTTTTAAATATGGAGAATGTCCGCTTGCAAGTGAGTTTATCCGCCTGAATATAAAAGAAAAGTTAAAAAGTTTTGGCTTTATAGAATTTGAAGAACATTATTACTACTTAAATCTTGTGAGGTTGCTCATTGCTACAAAATGAACTTAGACTGATTTTGGCAGGTACATCTGTAAATAATCCTGATGAATTCGGTTCTTTAGAGAGTATCTATAAAAGCCAGAAAGTGAAAAAAAGGGATTTAGATGGAGAACTGGAGTATATTGAAAAGCATAATATAAGGGTTGTTGACTATTTCTCCGAGGATTATCCTAAAATGTTAAGGAGCATAGAGTATCCTCCGCTTGTACTTTTTATGAAGGGGGACTTTAGAGAAACAGATTTGCCCCTGGCTGTTGTTGGAACACGCTATCCATCAGGATATGGGCAAAGAGTGATAAAATATATAATACCCTATTTGGTTAAAGCTGGATTTACCATAGTCAGCGGTATGGCAAGGGGTATTGATGCACTTTCGCACAAAGAAACAATCAAAAATAGCGGATATACCATTGCAGTTTTGGGTAGTGGTATAGATGTTGTTTATCCTTTGGAAAATAAGATCTTATATGAGGAAATTGCCGAAAAGGGATGTATAATTTCTGAATTTCCGCTCGGCATGATGCCTTTACGCTACAATTTTCCGCGCAGGAACAGGATTATAGCCGGCTTGTCAAAGGGTACACTTGTGATTGAGGCTGATATAAGAAGTGGTTCTTTAATAACTGCGAGACTGACAGAAGAACAGTCAAAACCTATTTTTTCGGTACCGGGTGAGATATTTTCAAAACGTAGCAAGGGTACAAATAAACTCATATCGCAAGGTGCTGTGGCTGTAAATGATGTGGACGCCATACTGTCATATTTTTATATAGAGCTCAAAAATGAAATGAAGGATGCTCGAAGGGATATAAAATTGTCCGACAATGAATCTAACATACTGGATATATTAGAAGGCGATATGTCAATGGATGAGTTATTATTGAAAACTGGCATGAATATATCGCAACTAAACGATGTTCTGTTTGATCTTGAGATAAAGGGTTTGATAAAACATACGCCCTCTGATGGTTATGAAAAGTTATGAAAAGGAGATGCAATGAAACTCTTAATTGTAGAATCACCTGCAAAAGCAAAAACGATATCAAAATTTTTAGGAAAGGGATATAGTGTTGTAGCCTCGTACGGCCATATAAGGGATTTGCCAAAAAAATCTTTTGGTGTTGATATAGAAAACGATTTCAAACCGAAATATGTAGTTCCAAGAGAAAAAAAACCAATAATAGACAATATTAAAAAGTCATACAAAGATGCAGATATTGTTTATATAGCAACAGATGAAGATAGGGAAGGCGAAGCTATAGGTTGGCACATAGTCCAGGCTGCTAGAATGGATGAAAACAAGATAAAGCGTATAGTTTTCCATGAGATAACAAAATCTGCCATTATCAATTCAATAGACTCTCCACGTTCTATAGATATTGATATGGTTAATTCTCAGGAAGCAAGAAGGATCTTGGACAGAATTGTAGGATACAGGCTCTCCCCACTTTTGGCAAAAAAGATTCAAAAGGGGCTCTCTGCAGGAAGGGTACAATCTGTGGCACTCAAGCTTATTGTGGATAGAGAGGATGAAATTCTGAGGTTTAAACCGCAGGAATATTGGACTATTCATTTAATTTTTGAAGATAAAATAGAAGCGCTCCTATCCAAAATAGACTCCAAAGCAATAGATAAATTTTTCATAAAAACGGAAAAAGAAGCCAAAGATCTTGTCAAAAAGATAAAAGTGGAATCATTTAGCGTAAAATCCATAACTAAAAAGAAAACAAAAAAAAATCCGGATCCGCCCTTTATTACAAGCACGCTGCAAATGACAGCATCAAATCTGCTTGGTTTTTCAGCAAAAAAGACCATGCAGATTGCACAAAAATTATATGAAGGTATTGATATAGGTAAAAAAAGGGTAGGGCTGATAACCTATATGAGAACTGATTCTTTTAGTATTGCCAAAGAGGCACAAAAAGCCACAGTAAAATTGATAAAAGAGCTTCTCGGCGACGAATATGTCCCAGAGAAGATGAATATATACAAAACAAAATCAAAAACAGCGCAGGAAGCTCATGAGGCAATAAGACCTACAGACCCTGCCATGTTGCCCGATATGGCGAAGCAGTATTTAACAAACGATGAATACAAAATGTACAATCTTATTTGGAAAAGATTTGTATCGAGCCAGATGAAACCTGCTATGTTTAATGGCGTTTCTATTGTTTTTGCATCTGAAACATTTGAAGCAAAGGCAACTTTTAGGGAGTTATTGTTCGACGGATATTTAAGAATATGGGACTATTCAAAGCTGGAAACCAATCAGATACCCAATCTTAAGAAAGATAGCGAAGTAAAATTGTTTAGTGTAAAACCTAAACAGCACTTTACCGAACCACCGCCAAGATATACCGAGGCAAGCCTTATAAAAGAACTGGAAAAGTACGATATAGGCAGGCCATCAACATATGCAACAATTATAAGTACAATCATATCGCGTGGGTATGTGGAGCTGCAAAGCAAGAAATTCTATCCCCAGGAAATTGGCATCACAACAAGCAAGATGCTTGATAAATTTTTCGGTGATATAATAAATGTTAAATTTACAGCCAAAATGGAAGAAAACCTGGATAAGATAGCTCAAAAGGATATGGATAAGATTAAACTACTTAATGATTTTTATAAAAAATTCAAATTTCTGTTGGATGTTGCGTATGAAAAAATGGAAAATCTAAAACCAAAACCACAAGAAACCGACATTGTATGTGAAAAATGCGGGGCGCCTATGGTGATCAGAGAGGGCAGGTACGGCAGATTTCTTGCCTGTTCTAACTATCCCAAGTGTAAAAACACAAAGCCGATAGATGAGGAGAAAACCGACATTGTATGTGATAAGTGTGGTGCCCCTATGGTTGTTAAGTATTCAAGGAAGGGGACAAAATTTCTTGCCTGTTCTAACTATCCCAAGTGTAAAAACACAAAGCCATACCCTACAGGTTTGAAGTGTCCGGAATGTGGAGGTGATTTGGTGGAACATTCATCAAAACGAGGTAAATTCTACGGCTGCTCAAATTATCCAGAGTGTAAATTTACGGTTCGCGGTATTGTTAAAAATGCTGTATGCCCTAAATGCGGATATACACTGTTTGTAAAAAAGAAAGACGGCTGGCATTGCGGACGAAAGGGGTGTGGCTATGTGGAGGAGGAGTAGGCTATGCGTAAAAGAGGATTTAAAGGGCACTCCCGGCATATAGGTAAAAGAAATAGTGTTTTGAATAAAACAGGAAGAGACATGATATCACAGTCAAGCAAATCTTCTATATTTATGATTTTGGCTATATTGCTGACTATAAGTATAGTTGGTAGTATTATTTATATAGTTTATCAATTTGTTTGTGCTATGTTTTAGACAAGTTTGTTTTAATGTTTATAATCAGAATTATGCGTGAATCAATTTATTTATGAAAAGCGCTTGTACCCTATGAGATCACTGCATAGCAATAAAAGGTAAGTGTGAGTGTATGGTTTTGGGTATTGGGTGCTTAGGTCTATTCGTTTCAAGAGCTTGATAAGAAACTATACATTGTGCAGTGGTCTCTCTATATTAAAATTGAAAAAGCTGTTTAAAAAGTTATAATAAATCACAGAATTAATTGTTGAGGGGTGTCTATGCGTTATTCCAAGAGTTTTATATACACACTAAAAGAAGACCAAAAAGAGGCTGCAATAATCAGTCATAATTTACTTTTAAGAGGCGGTTTTATATCAAAGCTTGCAAGCGGTATTTATAACTATCTCCCGCTTGGATTAAGGGTTATCAAAAAGGTTTCAAATATTGTAAGAGAAGAGATGGATAGAGCCGGTGCTCTTGAAATACTTATGGCTGCAATTCAGCCGGCTGAATTGTGGATGGAATCAGGCAGATGGAATAATTATGGCAAGGAGCTTTTGAGAATTAAGGATAGAAAGGACAGCGATTTTGTCTTTGGACCAACACATGAAGAAGTCGTTACAGATATTGTAAAAAAATATGCAAAAAGTTATAAGGATTTACCCTTCAATCTATACCAGATTCAAACAAAGTTTAGAGATGAGCTAAGGCCAAGGTTCGGTTTAATGAGGGGAAGAGAGTTTATAATGAAGGATGCTTACAGCTTTGATGCTGATGAGGACGGAATGGATATAAGCTATCTTAAGATGAGAGAGGCATATTATAATATATTCAGAAGATGCGGACTTGCTTTCCGCTCTGTTGAGGCTGATACGGGCTCTATTGGCGGTAAGGATTCAGAAGAATTTATGGTATTAAGCTCAACGGGTGAGGATGAAATTGTTGTATGTACAGATTGTGAATATTCAGCAAATACAGAAAGGGCTGAGAGTATAACACAAGATGATTTAGGCGAAGAACTTAAACTTGAAAAGGTGGAAACACCCAACAAGCAGACCATTAAGGATGTTTGTGAATTTTTGAATGCCGATGAGCGTTTTTCAGCTAAAGCTCTTGTATATAAAAACGAAGAGGGCAAGGTATTTTGCTTTTTTGTTGAGGGTGATGATGAGCTGAATGAAATTAAGGCAAAAAGAGTAACGGGCAGTGTCGAACTTGAAATGGTAAATGAAGAAGAGCTTTTAGAGTTGGGGCTTGCAAAGGGCTATATTGGTCCTGTTAATTTCCCCAATAAAGATGTTGAGGTTATTTGCGATAAACGTTTGGAGAACAGGAATAATCTTGTGGTTGGCGCAAATGAGGAAGGATATCACCTCAAAGGAGCAAAGCTTCATAGAGATTTTGAGTGCAGTAAAGTTGTAGATTTAAGAACTGTTAAAGATGGCGAATTGTGCCCAAAATGCAAAAACGGCAAGCTAAAAAAGATTAGAGGCATTGAGGTTGGTCACATATTTAAACTGGGACTTAAATACTCAGAAGCAATGAATGCACTGTTTTTGGATAAAAACGGAAAGACAAAACCGTTCTATATGGGATGTTACGGTATAGGAATAGGAAGAACTGCTCAAGCTGCAATTGAGCAGAATAATGATGATAAGGGTATGATATGGCCTATATCCATTGCTCCTTTTGAGATTGAAATTGTTTCACTTGACACAAAAGATGAGAAACTGGTGGATTATTGTGATACACTGTATAAAGATATGATTTCCAAAGGATTGAATGTGCTTTATGACGATAGAACGGAAAGGGCTGGTATAAAGCTGAACGATATGGATTTGATAGGAATACCGATAAGGGTTGTTGTCGGGAAAAAGAGTTTTGCAAATAGTAAGGTAGAAATATCATTGAGAATGAACAGAAACGAAAAAGAATCTGTTTATGTGGATGAAGTTATGGATTATGTTTTGAAGCTGAGAGAAATACTATATGCGAAGCTGAATAATATAAGGGAGGCGTAATATGACAAAGAAAAGTACAGATGAATTGAAAAAAAAGTTGGAGTATAAGAATAAAAATGGCTGGAATTTACCCCATACATCAAGAGAAAAGGTTTTTGATTTTGCTGAAAAATACAAGGAATTTCTAAAGGTATGCAAAACAGAGAGGGAAACTGTAGAAAAGATATTGGAAGAATTTGACGAGAGAAAGAAAAAGAAAGATTTTTTTATTGTCAACAGAGGAAAGAATATAGCTTTGATAAGATTGGGTGAAGAAAATGGTATGAAGCTTGTTGCAAGTCATATTGATGCTCCAAGAATTGATATAAAACAAAATCCTCTGTTTGAAGAAACCGAAATAGCCCTATTGCATACGCACTATTACGGCGGTATAAAAAAATATCAATGGTTTAATATACCGCTTGCTATACATGGTGTTGTAGTTAAAGAAAATGGAGAAGTTATTAGAATAAATATTGGAGAAGGTGAAAATGATCCAATATTTGTAATACCTGACCTTTTGCCCCATTTGTCACATAAGGTTATTGACGAAAAAAAGGTTAAAGATGCATTTGATGCTGAGAAGATGGCATTGATAGTAGGGTCTATGCCTTTTGATAAAGATGAAAAGGAATCTGTAAAGTTGCAGGTTTTAAATATATTGAATGATCAATATGATATAAAGGAAGAGGACTTTATATCGGCTGAGCTTGAGATTGTTCCCGCTATGCAACCCAAGGATGTAGGAATTGATAGAGGATTTATAGCGGCATACGGACAGGACGATAGAATTTGTGCGTTTTGTTCGAAAGAATCTTTCTTTGATGCACAGAAGAATAAAAAAACCATTGTTGCTCTAATGATAGACAAAGAAGAAATAGGTTCAGACGGTAATACGGGTGCAAAATCAAGATTCCTTATGGATGTTGTTGTAGAAATACTGAAAGCAAAGAATATAGAGCCTACACTCGACAATGTGGGGGAATTTTTCAGATATTCTGAGGTGCTTTCAGCTGATGTAAATGGTGCTGTCAATCCTATGTATAAGGATGTTCACGATAAAGATAATGCAAGCTATATCAATCATGGAGTTGTTATGACAAAGTTTACAGGACATGGCGGAAAATATATGGCAAATGATGCATCAGCAGAGTTTGTTGGAAAAATAAGGAATATATTTAACAGTGCAAAGGTTAACTGGCAGATAGGCGAGCTTGGCAAAGTAGATGAAGGCGGCGGCGGAACAATAGCAAAGTACCTTGCCAGCTGGAATATGGAGGTTATAGATTGCGGGCCTGCTTTGATATCTATGCATTCACCATATGAGATTTCGTCAAAAACGGATTTATTTGAAACATATAAGGCGTATAAGGCTTTTTTTGAGTCTTAAGAAAAATGAGGAAATTACTTTAATATATGAAATTTGATAGTGTTTTTTACGATGTTATAAAAAAGACAATGCGTATTATACTATATATACTTGCTACTATTGTCATGTTAATAATAATCTTTCAACTTATAAAGCTGATTCTTGATTTAAAATACATTTTTCTTGAATCTATGGAGGCAAACAAATCTTCAAAAAGTGCCATTGTTTCTGTGTTGAATCTATTTATTTTAATAGAATTTTTTAGGGGTATACTGTCATATTTTGAGTTTGACAGATTGAAACTTTCGTATATTACAGATGCTGTTTTGGTTTTTGTTGTAAGGGAGCTTATGGTAACACTCTTCTATCATAAGCTTACCCTGCAACTATCTGCGGCGTATTCATTAATTATACTATCTTTGGTGGCATTGAGAACTCTTTCCATTGTCTATAGTCCAGATAAAGAAAAAAAACGGCCAATAGAATTTTAGAAATGAGCTTGTAAGTTGAGTATTTCAACTTTTGAACTTGCTAACGATATAGGCTTAATAGCTTTTGCAATCTCGGGTGTATACAAGGGTATAAATAAAAACCTTGATATCCTCGGTATTTCTGTTTTAGGACTTATGACTGCTCTCGGCGGCGGTGTTACAAGGGATATCCTTGCAGGTAGGGTGCCCAGGGTTTTTACAGGGTACTCTGATATACTGTTTGCATTTATTGGTATTTTAGTGGCATTTGCTATGCATAAAATAAGTAGAAAAGATATTAGTAATAGTATAGTTGTTAAAATATTTGATGCAATAGGGCTATCGGCATTCACCGTTATAGGTTCAATTGTCGGATTTGAAAATCATTTCAATATGGTAGGAGTATTGCTCCTCGGCGTTGTGACAGGTGTAGGAGGTGGTTTGATAAGTGACGTTTTGGTTGCTAAAATTCCAATGGTTTTAAGTGAAGATTTTTATGCAACATGTTCTATAATAGGGGCATTATGGTTTTATTTTGCTATATTATTTCATTGTGGTACTAACTTTGCTACATATTCTGCATTCTTTGTTGTGCTTATTTTGCGTCTTGCAGCTTTAATTTTTTCCTGGAGGCTCCCAAAATTCAAAAGTCGTTAAATAAGGTTTGTCCTGGAAAGAATATTTGCTTTAAGTGTACCAGTTATTTACGGCGATAAAAAATTTGGTGCTTTATAGGTAGTCTAAAGGTATGAGTGTCAAAATAGAAAAAAAGAGATGGAGGAAGTAATAAATAATGAATGATAATGCTAATTTTATAATTGAGATGCTTAAAGAAATCAACGCGATACCAAGATGCTCAAAACATGAGGAAGGCATTGCTGACTATCTTATCAATTTTTCAAAAGAACATGGCCTGGATAGTAAGAGGGATGTGTTTAATAACGTTCTTATAGAGCTTCCCGCCACCAGGGGATATGAGGATAAACCCTCTGTAGCTGTACAGGGACATATGGATATGGTGTGCGAAAAAACAGTCGATTCAAATCACGATTTCTCCAAAGACCCTATAGATGTAGTAGTTGACGGTGATTGGATAAGGTCAAACAAAACTACACTTGGTGCAGATGACGGTATAGCTTTGGCTATAGGGTTGGCGTTGGCATTAAATAAAGAAATAGAGCATCCGAAAATTGAATTGCTTTTTACTTCAGATGAAGAAACAGGTATGAACGGTGCTAAAAATATAAAACATGGCTTTTTCGAAAGTAAAAGACTTATAAATGTAGATTCTGAGGATGAATGTGTGCTGATTGTAGGTTGTGCAGGAGGAGAGGATACCGATATAACGTTGCCTGTAGAGTTTGAACATTCGGATAAAGAATCCAAATGGTATGAAATTATAATAGAGGGCTTACTAAGTGGACATTCAGGCATAGATATAAATAAGAACAGGGCGAATTCTATAAAGTTAATGACAGAACTTTTGAGACGGCTTAACAGCAAGTTTGGTATTGGGTTATCACATATTGATGGTGGTGGCGCAAGAAATGCCATACCAAAATTCTGCAGGTCAAATGTGTGTATCAAGGAAGATATTGAAGTATTAAGATCTATAATTGATAATTTTATTAGTGAACAACATAGAAAATATCCAGAAGAAAAGAATTTGAAAATTCACATAAATAGATTGAGCGAACCGAGAAAAGTTATTAAAACAGATACTCTGCACAATTTATTATGTCTGTTAAATGAACTTCCTTGCGGTGTTAGTGCCATGCTTAACGATAAAATTGTAGAGACATCCAATAATATTGCAAGAATATCTATAAGTGAAAACGCCTGTAGTATATTTACCAGCCAAAGAAGCCTGTTTGATGTAAAACTTGATGGAATAACGAGCAGAATAGAAAATACAGCACAAAAATATGGTGCTGTATACAAAAGTTATAATAGATATCCATCGTGGCAGCCTGATTATAACTCTTATCTTTTGAAAAAAAGCATTGAAATATATGAAGGTCTGTTTTTAAAAAAACCTTATGTGGAGGTTATACATGCAGGGTTGGAGTGTGGAATTATAGGTTCAAAGGTTAAGGGTATTGATATGATATCCATAGGTCCGACAATAGCAAACCCACACACACCCAATGAAAGAGCTTATATTCCTTCAATTGAAAAGTTATGGAAATTTATTGTTGAGTTGCTAAAAAATATTTGATTTACTGTATACCTTTATCTATATAATTATCAGCCATAACTTGCTGCGTTTGGATATTGTATTTATCGTATCTTGAAAGCTTGTTGGAAGAAAGTACGTTTTGTATAAGTTTTATATATTTGTGTCTCTGTGTGGAATACATAGTTAAATGCTCAGCCAGTTTATAGGGATTACGTTTTTGCTTCATCAAATAACGTGCATTTCTAAACTCTCTATAAGCTGAAGATGTATTAAGATTTTTTACATAGTATACAGTTGCATCATATAAGTTATTAAAGGATAAAACTATAGGCTGGTATGGTTTTCTGTGTTTTCTGTGAATGCCGTAGATATTATTATAAAGAATTGTAAAGCGTGATTTGCCCCATCCTGATTCTATTCCGGCTTGAGCTATTAATAAACTAACAGGGACACTATTGACTTTTTTTAAGAGTTCATTAATATTTTTTGCCTTATAGGTTTTCATACTGTTTTTTAAAAAAGCTTTATCCTTGACAGTTAAAGCAATATTATTGTCTATTTTTTCCTTTATCTTTTCTACCATTTTATGTTCTTGCTCAAAACGTTCTTTAACCGTCAATGCAATTGGCAGCATAGCAGCTACGAACATTTTTTTTCTTATTTTTACAGGTAAATAAGGAAAATCCTTTGGAAATCTTTTTAATAGGTAAGGTTGTACGGAATTGCTATAGTTGTTACACAATCCGTATAGATGAATCTCCTTTTTTAGATTTTCCGATGTAGATGCCTCATAAAAAATAAATCCTTCCTTGTATGAAAAAATAGTTTTGGAAGTTTTTAAATTTTCTGAAAAAGCTAAAAGTGCGATACCTACCAGGAAAGCAATGGCAAATAAAACAATAAGTACAACACCCCAAGGGTTTGTTTGCCTGATTACAAGTCGTTTTTTACTCATACTAAAAAAAATATAGACATAAAAATTGATAAGTCAAGTTATTTATGTAGATACTGTACAATAATGAGCAACCAAGGGAGAGCACAGCAGTGAAAGGAAAAGCTGATGGTGAGAGAAATTGCGAACAAAACTTGACAGTATCTAAATTTATGTTAGAATTTTAATTAAGGGTATGTATTAATATTTGATTATAGGGGGATTTGTGCTGAGCGATGAAGTGATACGAAAGATACAAGAAGAGATTATAGAGTTTGCCAGAAAAAGAGATATGCTGCTTCTTCCAAGCTCGTATAAAAAATTGTTTTTAAAATATGCAAAAGAAAAAGGTTTTAGTGAAGAGGATTGCTTAAATATAGATAAAGAGTTGGCTTTCGAAAAACTAACTGTGAAATCTTCAGCGCTAAAAAGTAGGAAAGTTGAAGATATCTATGTAAAAATGGGTGATACTAAGGAAAAGTTAATAATATATATCGATGACAGTAAGAAAGAGTTGGGCGGATCTATTGAGGGAATAAAGCAAAAAGCTTTGGAGTATGAAAAGCATGAACTTAACAAAAAAGTTGATGTATTTATTGAGAAATACTCAGGCTTGATGGACAGAATAAGAGATATAAAAGACAATATGGAAGGAATTGAAAAGTCTTTAAAGAGTATTGATGAGATGAGCATACAGGATTCTGTTACACTGATGGGCAATTGCAAATATTTTGAAATGTCATTTGAAGGTGAGCTGTATATACTAAAAAGGTATAAGACCCCTGTGGTGATAGTAGTTTTAAGAATGAAAAATATAGAACAGATAAACCAAAGATATGGAGAATCTGTTAAAAATACGGTTATAAAATCTTTTGCAAATATAATATATGAAAATATACGTTCCAGCGATGTGCTATGCAGTTGTGGTAATGGGGATTTTAGGCTGATATTGCATAATACGGATTTAGAAAAAGGACAGATTTTTGCACAGAAACTTAAATATCTTTTGAACAGAATTGTATTTCAAAAAAACAGTGAAAGATTTAAAGTTAATGTTGCATATGGCCTAACGCAATTAAAGGAAGACGATACTGTAGAGAGCGCTCTTATGAGGATAATGCTGAAACAATAATTTAGTATGCTTAGATTAAAATTTAATTGTAAAAATATATGGTGAGACCACTGCACAATAGCTCAATAACAAATACTGTTTCTTATCACCCAGCACCTCTTTTCTTGGATAAAGTCTTTAAGAAAATAGAAGTTTTTTTACGAAAAGAGGTGCTGGGTGATCGTTAAAAAATTCATATTCGTTTTGAGAACTTGATAAGAAATATGGATTACGCAATGGTCTCATTCTGAGACCACTGCATAATACCCACTTTTGCCAAAATGTCTCATTTCGCAAG
>CAZFWO010000025.1:3020-12812 GCA_964522785.1 uncultured Desulfurellales bacterium | reverse complement strand
TCATTAGATAAAATAAGGTAATCTTGTGCTTAGTATGCTTAATGAGCAAATAAAGAAAATAATAGCAGGTTTGTGAAAAATAGACTCAAATAGTTGAGCCTAAGCACCTAAAACCCAGAACCCAATACCTACGACACTCACACATACACTTACACTTACACACACCTTAAGTTGAAAGAGTTTGATAAGAAACAATATATTTATTATATTGTTATTGAGCTATTGTGCAATGGCCTCTAAGTGGATAGACAACGCATAATTTAGACATGGATTTTATGGACACTACAACACTTTTTTAGTAGTATGTTATTAGTAACTAAATGATGTTATGCAAATTATTAAAACATAACATAAAAAAGGAGGGGTTTGGTAAAATGAGGGGTATACTGATAATTATTATGCTGTTTTTCATATCTATACCGTCATTTGCTTTGGATGTTGAGTCAATAGAATGCGGCCTCAATATCAAAAACAGAACAATTGTAAACAAGAGTGAAGAATTTAAGGTTGGTGATAGGGTCTATTGCCTGAGCACTGTAAAAAATATAGATAAAACCACTACAATTATAAATAGATGGATCATAGATAATATGAAATACGATATAAAACTCAAAGTAAAACCATACAAACGCTTTAGAACATGGTCGTATAAAACTGTTTATCGCAAGGGCGTTTGGAAAATGGAGGTGCTTGATGAGCACGGCAAATTAATAAAGGAAAAGATATTTGTTGTAAAATAGATTAATGGGGGAGTTTTTATGGGGATGACTATTTCTCAAAAGATTTTGGCGGCAAAGAGCAAAAAGGATAGTGTATCGAGTGGCGATATTGTTTTGGCTGATGTGGATTTGGCGTTTGCAAACGATATTACAGCGCCAATATCCATAGATTTTGTAAAAAAATTGGGTGTTAATGTCTTTAATAAAGACAGGGTAGCTTTGATTCCAGACCACTTTACACCCAATAAAGACATCAGTTCTGCAAATCAGTGCAAGATTATGCGAGATTTCGTACGTGATAGGGATTTGCCTAACTATTGGGAGACGGGAGAGGTCGGCATTGAGCATGCGCTTTTGCCTGAGCAGGGCTATATTAAACCCGGTATGCTTATAGTGGGAGCAGATTCTCACACCTGCACACACGGTGCTTTGGGCGCTTTTGCAACGGGTATGGGCTCAACCGATGTGGGTTTTGCTTTTGCAACAGGAAAATCCTGGTTTAAGGTGCCAGAATCCATTAAGTTTATCTATAAAGGAAAAAGAAATAAGTGGGTTGTAGGAAAAGACCTGATTTTATATACAATTGGAAAAATTGGTGTTGCCGGAGCTCTTTATCAGTCGATGGAATTTACAGGAGATGCTATAAGGAAGCTGCCTATGGAAGATAGATTAACGATGTGCAATATGGCGATTGAAGCCGGTGGTAAAAACGGCATTATAGAGCCTGACGATATAACATTTGAATATCTACAAGAAAGAGGCGTCAAAGAGAAAGACTATACAATTTATAAGAGCGATGAAGATGCCCGGTATAGCAAAATTATTGAGATTGATGTTGATAGTATTGAGCCGCAGGTAGCATTTCCTCATTTGCCAGAAAATACAAAAGGTATTAGTGAGATAAAAGATGACATAAAAATAGACCAGGCTTTTATAGGTTCTTGTACAAACGGGAGAATCAGCGATTTGAGAATAGCGGCTAAGGTGTTGAAAAACAACAAGGTGGCAAAATATGTAAGATTGATTATAATACCAGCAACTGTTGATGTGTATAAACAGGCCTTAAAAGAGGGCTTGTTTGATATATTTATAGAAGCCGGGGCAGCTATATCTACACCAACATGCGGACCTTGTCTTGGCGGATATATGGGTATATTGGCTGACGGTGAGGTTGGAATATCAACATCAAATAGAAATTTTGTTGGCAGAATGGGCTCAAAGAGCTCTTCATTGTACTTATCCTCGCCTGCTGTAGCTGCAGCAAGTGCCGTTGCAGGTAAGATAATTTCTCCCGATGAGGTGATAAAATGATATTAAAAGGAAAAGCCTGGGTATATGGTGATAATGTTGACACAGATGTCATAATACCGGCAAGATATCTCAATACTTCTGATGAAAAAGAACTTGCAAAGCACTGTATGGAAGATATAGATGAGAATTTTGTAAAAAAGATAAAGGTAGGCGATATGATTGTTGCGGGCTATAATTTTGGAAGCGGCTCAAGTAGGGAGCATGCACCCATTGCCATAAAGGCAAGCGGTATTTCGTGTGTTATAGCAAAGAGTTTTGCAAGAATCTTCTATAGAACTTCGTTTAATATGGGATTGCCTATATTTGAAAGTGTCGAGGCTGTTGATGATATAAGTGATACAGATGAGATAGAGGTAGATGCAGATACGGGAATCATAAAGAATTTAACAACCGGCAAGGAATATAAATCAACGCCTATACCTGAATTTATGCAGGAGCTTATAGCCTCAGGCGGTCTTTTTGGCTATGCCAAAAAACTACTGAATAAATAATGTTTTGGAGGAATTAAGATGGCTGAATTTAAAATAGCCGTTATGGAAGGTGACGGAATAGGTCCTGAGATAGTTGCTGAAGGATTAAAGGTTTTGAATGAGGTTGCGACAAAGTTCAACCATAAATTTGAATATGAGAAGGTCTATGTGGGCGGCTGCGCCATTGATTTGTTCGATGAACCGCTGCCGCAGTCTGAGGTTGATAAAATATTAAAATGTGATGCCCTGTTTTTTGGCTCTGTGGGTGGCCCAAAGTGGGATAATCTACCTCAAGAAAAAAAGCCCGAGACGGGTCTTTTGGGTATAAGAAAGGCGCTTGGTGCTTTTGCAAACCTAAGACCAGCAAAGGTTTTTGATGAGCTAATTGATGCAAGTACATTGAAGCCCGAAGTTATAAATGGCATAGATATACTTGTTGTCAGAGAGCTAACAGGCGGTATATATTTTGGACAGCCAAAGGGTGTCTTTGAAGAAAACGGAAAGAAAAAAGGCTTAAACACAATGGTTTATTATGAGGATGAAATAAGAAGAATTGCAAAATTGGCATTTGAGCTTGCCATGCAAAGAAGAAAGAAGCTAACAAGTGTTGATAAAGCCAATGTGCTCGACGTTTCTCAATTCTGGAGAGATATTGTAAATGATGTTGCAAGGGATTATCCCAGTGTTGAATACAACCATCTGCTTGTTGATAATGCAGCTATGCAGCTTATAAGAAAGCCAAAGCAGTTCGATGTGATTGTCGCGGGTAATATCTTCGGTGATATACTATCCGATGAGGCAAGTATGCTTACAGGCTCGATAGGAATGCTGCCAAGTGCTTCTATAGGCGGTGATGTTGGAATGTTTGAACCTATTCACGGTTCTGCCCCCGATATTGCAGGACTTGGTATAGCAAATCCGATAGCTCAGATTGAATCCGCTGCAATGATGTTGAAATACGGCTTGAAACTTGATCAAGAAGCCGAAACAATAGAGAAAGCTGTTGATTTGGTTTTAAAAATGGGTTATAGGACGCCAGATATTATGAGTAAGGGAAAAAAGAAGGTAAATACAGCCCAAATGGGTGATTTGATTGCAAAAGCTGTGGGTGATATCTGATGAAAATAGGTATTATTTCTGATTCTCACGACAATATGCCGGCAATTGAGAGTGCGGTTAATCTGTTCAATGAGAGAAACGTCGATTTTGTAATACACCTTGGCGATATTATCTCGCCGTTTTGCTTTGACGTTTTGGATAAGCTAAAAATGGATTTTGTGGGAGTTTTTGGTAATAATGATGGTGAGTGGCTCTATCTTGAAGAAAAAGCAAGAAATAGGCTGCACAAACCGCCCTATGAGATAGAGCTTGACAACAAGAGTTTTGTTTTGATGCATGAGCCATTCGGCATAGAAAAGCTCTCAAAAGAGTATGATTATTGTCTATACGGCCATTTGCATATTGTGGATATAAGAAAAACAGATAGAGGTTATATAATAAATCCGGGAGAGTTATGCGGGTATCTGACAAAAAAGAAAACACTGGTAATACTAAATACAACAAAGAACGAGGCGGAGTTAATCACTGTTTAGAATTTAAAAAAGTTGTTTTTGATAAAAGCTATGATGAGGCGCCTGTTAGGCTGCCTCTTCCTCAAATTGCATTTTGCGGAAGGAGTAATGTTGGAAAATCATCTTTGATAAATGCCCTATTTTCCAGAAAGATTGCCTTTGTAAGTAAAAATCCGGGAAAGACCATATTGATAAACATATTTTTGGTTAATGAGAATTTTTATGTTGTGGACCTTCCGGGATATGGCTATGCAAAACGCTCAAAATTCATGCGGAACAGATGGAGAAAATACATTGAGGAGTATCTATCAAACTCCAATATGCTGTTCCATATCTTTATCTTAATTGATTCAAGGCACAAGCCTATGGATAGTGATATGGAATTTATTCGCTGGCTTAGGTTTTATAAAAAGAACTTCAGCGTTATTTTTACAAAGACCGACAAGTCAAAACAAAAGGATATCTCTGAAAACATAAAGTACATAAAAAATGAATTTGGCGATTTTAACTACTTTCTGACATCATCAACAAAGAAGAAAGGTATAGACAAACTCTGCGGTTTTATTGTTGACTACCTACAGAATATATCTGCTTAAATCTTTATTCTTCGCTATATCGCTCAACTTGCTTTCAACATAAGCAGCATCTATTGTAATATTCTTTTCGTCTGTATCGGGTGCTTTAAATGATATATCCTCAAGCAGACGTTCAAGCAGCGTATGTAGTCTTCTTGCTCCTATATTTTCCGTTTCCTGATTAATTATTTCTGAGAGTTCAGCCACCTTTTCCACACCACTGTCAACAAATTCCAGCTCAATACCGTCCGTTGCAAGAAGAGCACTATACTGTTTTAATAAAGCATTTTTTGGTTCGGTAAGTATTTTTATAAAGTCGGATTTTTTTAACGGCTGCAGTTCAACCCTTATCGGGAAACGCCCCTGAAGTTCCGGTATCATATCGCTCGGTTTTGACTGGTGAAATGCACCTGCTGCAATGAATAGTATATGATCTGTTTTAATTATACCATAACGTGTATTTACACTTGAACCTTCAACTATAGGCAGCAAATCCCTCTGCACACCTTCCCTTGAAATATCCGCTCCGGAAGATGAACTTTTTCCAATTATTTTATCTATTTCATCAATAAATATTATACCGTCGTTTGAAGCCTTTTCTATCGCCTTTTCTTTAACCTTCTCTTTATCTATAAGTTTCTGCGCTTCTTCTTCTTTTAAAATACCCTTCGCCTCTCTAACCGTTGTCTTTCGAGTCTTCTTTTTCTGAGGCATTATACTATCCAGCATATCCCTTAAATTTGAATCCATATCATCAATAGGTGCTGCGGCAACCTCAATAAACGGCATGAACTGTGCACTCTTTTGAGGACTTGTTGTAATTTCTATTATCTTATCGTCCAACTCGCCATTTTTCAGTTTCTCCCTGAATTTTTCCCTGGTTCTACTCAACCTTTCTTCCTCTTCCGGGGTGTCGTATATTGTTTTCGGCTTTTTTATGGACGGAACAAGTATCTCAAGTATTCTATCCTCAGCAGCTATTAATGCCCTATCCTCAACCTTCTTCAATTCTTCTTTCTTTACCATTTCATAGCTTATTCTTGCTAAATCCCTAACCATTGATTCAACATCGCGCCCCACATAACCCACTTCTGTAAACTTACTTGCCTCAACCTTCACAAAAGGGGCTTTTGTTATCTTTGCTATCCTTCTTGCTATCTCAGTTTTGCCTACCCCGGTTGGTCCAATCATCAATATATTCTTAGGCATTATTTCATCTTTTATATCTCCACTAACCAAATCTCTTCTATAACGCGTCCTAAGTGCTATTGCTATAGCTTTTTTTGCATCTTTTTGCCCTATTATATATTTATCAAGCAGCTCAACTATTTTTTTGGGTGTTAAATCTTCATTCATCAATACCCCCTAATGAATCTATTATAATATTATCGTTTGTATATATGCATATAGAAGATGCTATTCTCAACGATTCTTCAACTATTGTTCGAGCATCCATCTCAGAAAACTTTAGCATTGCCTTCGCTGCTGACAGTGCATAGTTACCACCCGAACCTATGGCACATACATCATCATCCGGCTCGAGCACATCACCGCTTCCGGAGATTATATATGTATCATCCCTATCCGCAGCTATCAGCAGAGCTTCTAATCTTCTTAAAATTCTATCCGTTCTCCAGTCTTTTGCCAACTCCACACATGCCCTTGTTAGATTCCCTGAGTACTCGCTCAGTTTATCCTCAAGCTTTTCAAATAGCGTAAAAGCATCAGCCGTTGAGCCAGCAAAACCGACCAATACCTTATTGTCATACAGTCTTCTAATCTTTTTTGCATTGGCTTTGGCAACCGTATTGCCCATTGTAACCTGCCCATCACCGCCTATAGCAACAATACCCTTTCTTCTAACAGACAGTACTGTCGTTCCTCTCATATCAATCATTATTTGTATCCTTTAAGCCGTTTTCTCATTTGTTCTTGAAATCATTACAGGCTCTTTATTTTTCAACACAACATCCCCGTCTATTACGCATTCCGATACATTTTTTAGTGATGGAACCTCGTACATTATATCAAGCATAATATCTTCCATTATACTTCTTAAACCCCTCGCACCAACCTTTCTCTCTACCGCCTTTTTCGCTATTGATTTCAGTGCATCCTTCGTTATATTCAACTTCACATTGTCCATTTTCAGCATTTCAGAGTATTGCTTTACAATGGCATTCTTGGGTTTTGTCAATATCTCTATCAATTCATCTTCCTTTAGTTCTTCCAGAGTTGCAACCACATGAAGTCTTCCTATTAATTCTGGTATCAGCCCATAACGCAACAAATCTTCAGGCGTTACATGCTCCACAATGTTTGACTCCTGTTTTTTGTTAAGAGTTACAGGATTTGTAAATCCTATGCTTTTTTTGTTCAATCTTTTTGCTATGATATTTTCCAATCCTTCAAAGGCACCGCCACATATAAACAGAATGTTTGATGTGTCAACCTGTATGAACTCCTGCTGTGGATGTTTTCTGCCACCGTAAGGCGGAACATTTACGACACTACCTTCAATCAATTTCAATAATGCCTGCTGAACTCCCTCTCCCGAAACATCCCTCGTAATGGATGGATTTTCGCTCTTTCTTGTTATTTTGTCCAACTCATCTATATAAACTATTCCCTTTTGAGCTAAAGCCACATTATAATCTGCTGCCTGCAATAACCTGACGAGTATATTTTCAACATCTTCACCCACATATCCAGCTTCCGTTAAGCTTGTAGCATCGGCTATCGCAAACGGCACATTGAGTATCTTAGACAGAGTTCTTGCCAGAAGCGTTTTACCTGTCCCTGTAGGCCCAATAAGCAATATGTTGCTCTTATCCAACTCTATGCTATTTTTCTTTTTATTTAGATTTGCAGCAACCCTTTTGTAGTGGTTGTAAACGGCAACAGAGAGAATTTTTTTTGCCCTTTCCTGCGATATTATATACTCATCCAGCAAATTCTTAATTTCTTTAGGCGTAAGGGACTTAAAATCACTATCTTTTGCTTTAGTTAGCTCTTTATCTTCTGCAAGTATATCTTCACACAGAGCTACACACTCATCGCATATATAGACACCTGGTCCAGCTATAAGTTTTCTTACCTCATCCTGAGTCCTTCCGCAAAAGGAACATCTTAGAGGACCTTTACTATCAACTGTTATCATCTTTAACTTCCTCTTCTCTTGAATAAATAACTTTGTCAATAATACCGTAGTTCAAAGCATCCTGCACTCCCATAAACTTATCCCTTTCGGTATCATTTTCTATGGTTCTTAACCTTTTTCCAGTATGTTTAGCCATAATCTCATTTACAAGTTTTTTTAATCTTAGTATCTCCTTTGCATGTATCTCTATCTCGGTTGCCTGTCCTTGAAATCCTCCAAGCGGCTGATGAATCATTATCCTCGAATGGGGCAGAGAATACCTTTTGCCTTTTTCGCCAGCCGCCAAAAGTACAGCTGCCATTGATGCTGCCATACCTACGCATATAGTTGAAGTCTTGCATTTTATATACTGCATTGTATCATATATGGCAAGACCACTTGTTATACTTCCACCTGGTGAATTTATATAGATAAAAATATCCTTTTCAGGGTCTTCGGATTCCAAAAAAAGCAGTTCACTCACAATAATATTTGAAAGATCATCGTTTATTTCTCCGTTTAACATAATAATTCTATCTTTTAACAATCTCGAATATATATCGTATGCCCTTTCCCCTTGTGGCGTTTTCTCTATAACTATAGGAACAAGACTCATCTACTCTCCTTCTGTTTTATTCTTCACATCTTCTTTTTCTTCAGGTTCTACTATTTTTGCATTTTTATATAACAAATCAAGCGCTTTATTCCCAAGTATATCCATTTGAATAATGGGAATCAAGCCTTTTTCTTGATACTCCTTATACAGCTCCTCAAACGTTGTCTTTTGGGCATTTGCCTCTTGTGATATAACGTTATTTATTTCTTCACTTGAAACATCAAGCCCCTCTTTTTCAGCTATGGCAAGCAGAATGAAAGTCGATTTAACCCGTCTTTTTGCCTCATCCTCAAATTTCTTTCTCAAATTATGGGGTTTATACTCCTCGTCGTTTATATCCGCACCCATATAATACATATTTTTCACATATTCAACTATCATCTGATTAGTTTCCTGATTAACTACACTTAGAGGTATCTCAAAGTCATATTCATCTAACAATTTATTAATCAAAACGCCTTTCTGTCTCTCTATTTCATCCTTTTCTTTATTATCCTTAAGTCTTTTTTCTATATCATTTATAAGATCGTCCACACTGTTAAATTCCTTGTTAACCTTCTTTGCAAACTCATCGTCCAACGGGGGTATTTTTTTAGTTTTAAGTGATTTTAACGTAATTTCAAATATTACATCCTTACCTTTTAATGCCCTTAAGGGATAATTTTTATCGAACGACGCCTCCACTTTTTTTGTTTCCTGAAGCTTCATGCCGTTTACTACATTCTCTATCTCTTTAATCAATTGCTTTTTACCCAGTTCCGCATATATATTACTACCCGTAAAATCTTTTATAACAGAATTCGTCTCTTTGGAAGTAGTCTTTATATCAACAACAGCTATATCACCCTTCTCTGCTACACCCTCTTTTTTATCCTCAAGAGTAGCAAAAGCCTCTCTTATCTGTTCCAATGTTTTGTCTATATCCTCTTTTGAGAGCTCTATTTTCTTTTTTTCTACCTCTATACCCTTGTATTCCTTCAATTCTACATGGGGTTTAACATCCACTGTGGCATCAAAAGAAAAGGGTTTATCTTTCTCAAATACAATAGAGGTGAATCCGGGTTCAGAAATAGTCTCTATCTTGTTATCTTCTACAGCAAATTCATAGGCTTCTTTAATCAATTCTCTTTTTACATCCTCGTCTATATCTTTTTTATATGTCTGCTCTATAACATTTTTAGGAACTTTACCTTTTCTAAAACCCTTTATGTTAGCGGTTTTCTTTATCTTTGATATAATTTTATCCCTTTTTTCTTCAACCTTCTGTGGCGATACCTCTATGTGAAGTTTTTTGCTTGAAGGCTTAATATCTTCGATCTCTACTTTAACCATAAATCCTCCCATTCAATTTAATTAGATAACAATAGCAAAAATCATTATTTTTTTCAAAT
>CAZFWO010000025.1:0-2920 GCA_964522785.1 uncultured Desulfurellales bacterium | reverse complement strand
AGTTCATCTACAAGCATAAACCCGTTTTGAGTAAGTATCTCATTTTTTTTGTTTATATATCTATGTGACTCTTTATCAGATATCTTCAAAACCCATTCAAAAAATTTACCGCTGCTTAAATAGAATATACTATAGAGATTTCCATCTTTTTTTAGATGTTTCCTTATTATACCTGCACTCTCTTTATCAAGACTATTTACGGAAAAAAACAGTACAACCTTGTCAAAACTTTTATCTATGTCAATTTTCTGATTAACCTCAAAGGATATATAATTTTCCCTTTTTACATATCTTGTGGTCAAAGATTGTATGTAATCCGTATCCTTGTATATAGCAAGAATCATATCCTCTTCCTGAGGGTTAATATACTCAACAGATTTTATGATATAGGGTTCATATTGAAAGCGATGTACAAATTTTGTGTTTGATATTTTTATGATGAGATCAGCAAAACCCATATCCTACCTTTCCACACGCAACTACCCTATCCTCTTTATCATAAAAAACGGCAATTTGACCAGGCGTCACAGCCCTCTCTTTTTCCATTAGTTCTACTTTTTTATTCTCTACGCATAACTTACAAGATTTTAACGTTGTGTTATATCTTACGGCACACCTTAAAATTATATCATTAAAAACCCTTTTGTCTACAAAAAGATTTAAATTATCAAGATAAAATTCATTCGTATACAGTTTGCTTTCCTCATCCGCATAAACAATATTGCATTTTGCATCTATAGCTGTAACATAGTGTGGGCCGTTACCTACTTTTATACCTTTTCTCTGCCCTATTGTATAGTTATAAAATCCGGTATGATAGCCAATAACCTTGTTGTTTTTGACAATTCTTCCTTTTCTTTCACCCAAATATTCTTTCAGCAGTTCCCTATAGTTATTTTTGACAAAACACAGATCAGTACTCTCCTTTATGTTCATATATATACTCTGTTTTATCTGTTCCTTTGTAAAATCCTGCAGCGGGAAAATTGTATGTGCGAGCACATTTCTATCTACACAGGCAAGAAAGTATGACTGGTCTTTTTTGCTTCTATGTCTCGTTAAAAAGCCTTCTTTGTCCATAGATGCATAATGTCCCGTAGCTATATAATCTATATTCATCCGCTTTGCTTCTTTAAAAAGTACAGGCAGCTTCACCTCTTTATTGCATACAACACACGGATTCGGAGTATAACCCCTTGAATATTCATCTATAAAATCATTTACAACATATCGCTGAAATTCACTCGTATAGTCTGCATAGTAGAACTTTATACCGTGCTCATTAAGAAAATTAACAACCCTTTCATCCAAGTTTTTTTTGGAATGCAGATGAATATGAACCGCAAGAACATCAAATTTTAAATCTTTTAACACCAAAGCAGCAAATAAGCTGTCTATACCGCCGCTTACACCAACTAAACATCTATTCATGAACTTGTGTACTGTTATCCTTCTTCTCGTCCTTTTGTTTTGTACCTTTTACTTCTTTTGTCAGATGAATACGATACCCCGCTTCATGTAGTTTATAGCCGACGTATGCACCTCCGCCGGCAGCAGCACCAACAAGAACAGGTGTACATCCGCTTATTTGCATGGCAAAAAATACCGCAATACTAAAAAATACAATAATTTTCATTGTTTAAACACCTACAGTATCTCCAAATACATGTTCAATATATCCTCTTTGGTAAAATTGCACGGCGAATTTTTAATGCCATGCTCCATTGTCCAAAATGTATTATCAACCAAATCCATGATACTATCCTTATCAAATCCAAAATCGGATAGTTTATAGTTCAAATCCACAGAGTCCTTTATGCGCTCTATGGATGATACAACCTGTTTTGCTGCCTCCTCCAACTCCATATTGGAGACAGCCTCGCCCAAAAGATAGGCTATATCGGCAAATTTTTCCAATGAACACATATATGCCCTTTTTAAAAAGGGAACCATAACCATGGATAAACCCAAACCGTGAGCCAATTGTGCATTATACGCACTTAGAGAGTGTTCCATAGCGTGCGGCAGCGATGCCCTTCCTACGTTAAGAGCCATTCCGCCAAACATAGCTGCAAGGCTCATATTATCCATACAATCCTTATCTTTACGATTGTAAGCACCACTTAAATTAATACCCACAAGAGAAATAGCCTGTCTGCAGTATGCATCGGTTATTGGCGAGGATGATTGTGAGGTATACGCTTCTATTGCATGTGAAAGCGCATCAAACCCTGTATTTGCTATGGTTTGTCTGTTCATGGTATATGTTAACTCAGGGTCAATAAGAGACACCTTGGGATATAGAGATTCACTGCCAATTGCCACTTTTATCCTTCTTTTGTCATCGTTAATAACAGCATATTTTGTAACCTCGCTACCTGAGCCCGATGTTGTAGGCGTGCAAACTACAGGATAAGCATCCATTATACCAATATCACAGTGCTGCATAATCTCGGATATGGGTTTTCCTTGTTTTGCGGCTATGCTCGCTGCCTTAGCCAAATCCATGGAGCTGCCTCCGCCCACAGAAACCACAACATCCAATCTATTTTTTTTCATGATATCGGCTGCTTCATCTATCAAATCTATATTTGGATTTTCCCTTGCCTTATCAAACAACACTACATCTTCTATTTTTTTGCTATTACCAAAGGAATTTAATATCCTATCCAACATCCCGCTTTTCTTTAAATGTCCTTTCCCCGTCACAAGCAAAACCCTGCTTCCGTTTCTTGATGCATAGTGGGCTATTTTAGATATATAACCCCTACCAAAAACTATTCTTAAAGGAGTATAGTAAGTAAATTCCATCTCTTTCACCCCTTCAAAATGAAAACTACTATCATAATAATGAATAAACGGTCAAAAATCAACCAAAAGTCTCAATGTGAGACTATCGCACAATAGCTCAATAACAATA
>CAZFWO010000024.1:0-13046 GCA_964522785.1 uncultured Desulfurellales bacterium | reverse complement strand
GCTGTACAATATTGATTTTTAGTCAACACAAGTTTAAAGAGTTTACATTTGAGTTAAAATCTGTTATTTTAGTGTCGTGAATTTTTTGGTTAAATGGGCAATCAATACCATAGCATTGGGATTGACGGTTTTAATAGTAAAGGGAGTTTATGTAAGCGGTGTTACAACATTGATTTTAGCCAGCCTTGTTATAGGTTTTTTGAATACCGTATTAAGGCCGTTGATGCTGATTCTAACACTGCCTTTAAATATATTGACTATGGGTACTTTTACATTCGTTGTAAACACAATAATAATTTTAATAACATCTCAGTTGGTTAGGGGTTTTGATGTTTCGGGTTTTTGGGCTGCATTTGTTGCAGCTTTGCTAATGAGTTTGATAAGCTTTTTGCTCAATCTATTTGTATCCACAAACAGAGATGAACCAAAGGACTTTGAGGATTTTAAAAAGGGTTTATAATATTTTTATATTTTTGAGGAATAAGGATGAGTAACAGAAAAATGCCGAATTTGTATTTCGGGGATCTAAAGGCTGAATTGCCTATAATACAAGGTGGAATGGGTGTTGGTATTTCAATGTCATCTCTAGCGAGTGCTGTTGCAAATGAAGGCGGAGTGGGTGTTATATCAGCTGCTGAAATAGGATTTATTAAAGAAGATTTTGCTAAAAAGCCAAAAGAAACAAATGTTATTGCGCTCAAAGAGGAAATAAAAAAAGCAAAAGAGTTAACCAAGGGTATAATTGGCGTAAATATCATGGTTGCAATGACGGATTTTTACGAACTTGTTATAGCCTCCATAGAATCAAAAGCCGATATGCTGTTTATAGGTGCCGGGTTACCACTCGGTATGCCTATTAAAGAAATTAAAAACAGTAAAACCAAGGTTTTTGTAATAGTTTCATCGAGTAGAGCGGCAAACCTAATATTTAAATATTGGGATAGGCACTACGGTATATTGCCTGACGGGGTAGTTGTAGAAGGACCCAAGGCAGGCGGACATCTTGGCTTCAAATATGAACAGATAGACAACCCTGATTTTGCTTTGGAAAAAATTATACCTCCAACTATAGAAGTTGTGAGAAAATATGAAAAAAAATATAGTAAGAAAATACCTGTTATAGCAGCGGGTGGTATATATACAGGAGAAGATATCTATCGTTTTATTAACCATATAGGTGTTGACGGGGTGCAAATGGCTACACGTTTTGTAGCAACACATGAATGTGATGCGGATATAGGATTTAAAGAAGCATATATAAACTGCAAAAAAGAAGATATAGTAATTATAAAAAGTCCTGTAGGACTTCCGGGAAGAGCCATAAAGAATGAGTTTTTGAAAGAGGTTGAAAGAGGCAAAAAGACGCCCTTTAAATGTGTATGGCAGTGCCTTAAGGGTTGTGATTACAAGAGAGCGCCATATTGTATTACGCAGGCATTGGTAAATGCACAAAAAGGGAAACTATTTGCGGGTTTTGCATTTGCAGGTTCAAACGCCTATAGGGTTAATAAAATTGTTTCTGTTAAAGAGCTTATTAATGAGTTGAAAGAAGAGTACGCAGAAGCCGCTATTTCTGAAACTTAAACTTAAATTATAAAAACAAATCAAGGAGATATAATGACAAAAAATGAAAGAATAAGGAATATTGCTATTATAGCGCATGTTGACCATGGTAAAACTACACTTGTGGATGCTATGCTCAAGCAGAGTGGGTTGTTCAGGGAAAATCAGAGCGTGCAGGAGAGAATATTGGACAGTATGGATTTGGAGAAGGAACACGGCATTACAATAGTTGCAAAGAACTGTTCAGTTAAATACAATAATATAAAGATAAATATAGTGGATACACCTGGGCATGCCGATTTTGGGGGAGAGGTTGAAAGGGCATTGTCTATGGTTGATGGAGCTATTCTACTTGTTGATGCGGCAGAAGGTCCCTTGCCGCAAACCCGTTTTGTTTTAAAAAAGGCTTTGGAAAAGAAACTAAAAATAATAGTTGTTATAAACAAAATAGATAGAAAAGATGCAAGAGCTGATGAGGTGCTTGATGAAATTTACGATCTCTTTATAGATTTGGATGCAACAGAGAATCAACTCGATTTTCCATACCTTTATGCTGTGGCAAAAGAGGGTATATCACAAAAAAGATTAGACGAAAAAGGCAAAAATCTCGGCGTTCTATTTGAGACTATTGTAAAAGAGATACCAGCACCAGAGTATGAAGAAACAAAACCGTTTCAAATGCTGGTAAGTGATTTAGGGCATTCCGATTACCTTGGAAGGCTGGCGATAGGAAAAATTATAAACGGTCAATTGAATTTAACGGATAGTCTAATTTATATAGATAAAGAGTCAAATCAGATACCGTTTAAAATATCAAAGATACAGGTATATGAGGGACTAAAGCTTGAAGAAACTAAAACAGCGAAAGCAGGAGAGATAGTTGTTATATCCGGAGCGATAGAGAATATAAATATAGGTGATACGATATGCTCCAAGGAAAAGCCACTGGCATTAAAGAGATTGCATGTTGACGAACCCACCGTTGCCATGAAATTTACCATAAATACATCTCCATTTGCAGGACTTGAAGGTAGCACAGTACAGTCCAATAAGATTAAGGAGAGGTTGTTTAAAGAGACTATTAAAAATGTTTCAATAGAGATTGAGGAAACAGGCAATGCTGATGAAATTATAGTCAAGGGTAGGGGTGAGCTTCAGCTTATAATACTTATAGAGATGCTTAGAAGGGAAGGGTTTGAGTTGACTGTGGGAAGGCCTCAAGTAATATTTAAATATAAGGATAATAAGAAGTTGGAGCCCATAGAGAGGTTATTTATAGATTGTAATGAAGAGTTTATAGGAGCTATAACAAGCAAACTATCCGGAAGAAAAGGAAAGATGGTAAATATGATAAATAAAGGCTCAGGCAGGGTAAGGCTGGAATTTTTGATACCAGCAAGGACCCTGATAGGGTATAGGGACGAATTTATGACGGATACAAAGGGAACGGGAATTATGAATTCCTATTTTGAGGGGTATAAAGAGTATCAAGGTGAGTTCAAATCAAGATTTACGGGCTCGTTGATATCAGACAGGGAAGGAGTTGCAACAGCTTATGCTTTGTTTAATTTGGAGCCGAGAGGTAGGCTATTTATACGACCTTCAGATAAGGTATATGAAGGTATGATAGTGGGAGAGCACAGCAAAGAAAAGGATTTGAATGTAAACCCTGCAAAAGAGAAAAAGCTTTCAAATATGAGGGCTGCGGGAAGGGATGATAATATAATTTTGGCTCCTGTTGCACCTATGAGTCTTGAAAGGGCGGTTAACTTTATTAAGGATGATGAAATGGTAGAAATCACGCCTGTATCGATAAGACTCAGGAAAACTGTACTGTCGTCTCAAAAAAGGAGAGCTGTTGAACATGGAAAATAGATAGGATTTTAAAGCTTGATTTATTATTTAGATTATAATAAACTAATTAAAAAATGGAGGGTCAAATTATGTATAAGAATATTTTAGTAATGACGGATTTTTCAAAAGATTCTGATTATGCCACACAAATAGCCTGTGAACTTGCTAAAAAATTTGACAGCAATTTGTATGTTATGCATGTAGGATATATGGACCCGGGTTTTACCGTACTGCTTGATGAAGATGATATATCAAAAGTAGAAAGAAAGATGGATGAAAGTGTGAACCAGAAATTTAGGGAATTGGAAAAAAAGGTGGAGTGCCTAAAAACAGTGGACTACAAAATAATATACAGTAGAGGTATTCCCTATGAACAGGGTTTAAAGGAGATTGAAACAGGGAAATATGATCTGATTGTCATGGGCTCTCATGGTAAAAGCGGTGTAAAGAAGTTTTTTTACGGCAGTGTTACGGCAAAATTAACAAGACGCTCCCCCATTAGCACACTTGTAACAAGAATAAGCTAATTATTTTATTGGAAGCTATGAACTTTAATAAGTTCACAG
The DNA here is from genome assembly GCA_964522785.1 of uncultured Desulfurellales bacterium. Taxonomy (GTDB): domain Bacteria; phylum Campylobacterota_A; class Desulfurellia; order Desulfurellales; family Hippeaceae; genus S144-51. The sequence continues at coordinate 9,063 of CAZFWO010000024.1, read as the reverse complement.
CTGTTTCTCTATTTTTGCTATTGCTGTTTTAATTCTCAATTTTTGTTCAACATATAGCAAGCCAAAGACAATTAAACCCGGAATATACATATAATATTTTAAACCTTGAGAAAGATGGAATAACTCTATTGGTCCTGACGGATTAAACAAAATCCACATTGCAAGTAAGAAAAATGGTACCTCGTACCATTTATTTCTTGTTATGAACCAACCTTGAAGTGCCGATGCGAAAGCAAAAGCGCCCAATATTGCCATCAAAAATATCATTATAATCTGAGGCCAGCTTGTAATGTGATACAGAATCAGATCAGGATTAAAAATAAACATAAAGGGTAAAATTGCTGTTCTCATATCATAGATAAATCCCTGTATAGCCGTTGGTATAGGGTCTGTTTCGGCCAGTGCCGCAGCCGCATAAGCAGCTAATCCCACAGGCGGTGTATCATCGGCTATTATTCCAAAATAGAAGCAAAATAGGTGAGCTGCCATTAATGGAATAAAGAAACCGTAATTATGACCAATTGTAACGATAACAGGAGCTGTTAAAGATGCCATAACTATGTAGTTAGCTGTAGTAGGCAATCCCATTCCAAGCAGCAAGCTTGCCATTGCTGTTATAATAAGTAAAAGATATATGTTGCCGTGAGCTAAAGTGTCAACAAGTTCCGTAATCATACTACCTATACCCGTTGCGACAAGCCCTACAACAATGCCTGCTGAAGCACACGCCAAAGCAACTACAACCATGTTTCTTGAGCCTGCAACAAACGCTTCTGCGGTTAGGTTGATAGAATTTATAATTGCATCTTTGAATTTTATACCCTCTTTTTTTATCTTTCTTAGCTCTTGGTAAAGAATGGTTAGGGCAAGCAGTACAATTGTTCTAAATGCCGACATGGCGGGAGAATGCCTCAAAACCATAAGTTCTATAACCAGCCAGGTTATAGGTATAAGATAGTGGAAACCATTTTTTAAAACCATTTTTGCATTGGGAAGTTCTTTTTTTGGAAGACCCCTTAGCCCTAATTTGCTTGCCTCAAGATGAGTTACATAGAAAAGTGCGATATATGCGACCAACGCCGGTATTGCGGCAGCTTTGACAACCTCAATATACGGCACATTAACATACTCTGCAATAATAAAAGCCGCTGCTCCCATAATAGGAGGCATGAGTTGCCCATTGATGCTTGCTGCGACCTCTGTGGCCCCGGCTTTTTTTGCAGGATAGCCTGTTTTTTTCATCAATGGTATAGTAAACGTTCCTGTTGTAACAACGTTTGCAACAGATGATCCGGAAACCAGGCCTGTGAGTCCGCTTGCCACAACAGCAGACTTTGCAGGACCTCCTTTATATCTACCCAGTCCCGCAAATGCTAAATCTATGAAAAATTTACCCGCTCCGGCTTTATCAAGCATTGCCCCCATAAGAACAAACAGATAGACAATATTTGTGGAAACCCTTAACGGTATGCCAAATATACCCTCTGTCGAGAGTGATAGCTGACTTACATATTTATCTATGTCTACACCTCTGTAAGCCAGAAGTTCCGGCAGGTGAGGGCCAAAGAATCCATACAATGTAAAAAGTAGGCCTACTATAGGTAAAGCAGGTCCTATTGCTCTTCTTGTTGCTTCAAAAACCACCAGTATCAATAATAGACCGAAAATTTTATCCGTTAAACTTGGAGCACCCATTCTCATTGATATACCTGTCCAATTGACCATTATATACAAAGATGCCGCAACCCCAATAATGGCAAGTATATAATCTATTATTGGTATGCCGTTTCTCTTAGAAAGAAATGGCAGTGATTTTATGTGATGTCTTTTTAAAAAAGGGATGCTCAAGAATATCATAGATACGGCAAAAGCAAGGTGTATTGCCCTTGAAAACGTGCTGTCCAGAGTTAGAAAGCTTGCTATTGAGAGTTGGAAAATTGCCCATGCAATACCTATAGAATAGACAAGATATTTTTCATATTTATTGAACTCTCTTAATGTTCCAGTATCTTCTTTTAGAAGTTCTTCTAACTCTTTTTTTCTATCTTTGTCCATTTCAACCCCTTTGGCATAGAATGTTTAAAAAAAATGGGTGACTGTAATATGTCACCCATTTTGACGTTTCATCGTGAGGGCATTATTTTATCAATTTCTTAGGGATATACTTAATCAAGCCTGACTCTTTATAGTATTTCAATGCACCACGATGTATAGGAGCTGTTAGTCCTTCAAGCATATTTTGTTTTGTTAGAATTTCAAAGGCAGGGTGTAATTTCTTAAATGTATCAAGATTTTCAAATACCTCTTTTGTTACAGCATAAACAACCTTTGAAGATTCTTTTTTATTTGTAACGAGCAGCGCTTTAACACCCACAGTGTTGATAACTGCATTTTTATTTGCAGACATAGGATAGAATTTTTTAAGTATTGTAGACTTAGCATAATATGGATGTTCTTTTATGAGTTTGTCAACAGCAGGACCTTCTATAGGAACTATTATAACCTTGATTCTTCCGCTTGTAGCCTCTTTAATGTTTCCGTTTGGATGGCCTACTGTAAAGAAAAACGCATCAATTCTTCCATCCTGCAACAATCCGGGTGCTTCTACAGCTTTAACATACTCAGGATGTATAGAGCTTAAAGGAACGCCAAAAGCCTTTAAGATATCTTTGGCATTCTGTAGTTGTCCTGAACCGGGATTACCGAGATTAACCCTCTTGCCTTTCAAATCAGCTACGCTCTTTATGCCGCTGTCAACTGATGCAACAAGTGTGATGGATTCGGGATGCAAAGCAAATACGCTTCTTAGGTTTTTTTGAGGACCTTTATTTTTCCATTCCGCCAATCCATACCATGCTTGATACTCTCTGTCTGACTGGCAAATACCAAAATCGAGATCACGGTTTAGCACTGCATTAATGTTATATACAGAACCTCCCGTTGACTCAACAGTAGCTTTTATGCCATACTGTTTGTATTTTTTATTAACCATTTTAGAAATAGCGCCACCAGCAGGATAATAAACCCCTGTAACTCCGCCTGTACCAATTGTTACAAAAATCCTTCTGCCGTAACTGAGAGAAACAACACTGACTAAAAACAGCACGGCCATCAATAAAATCTTGCCCTTTCGCATAAAAAGTCACCTCCTAAAAATTTTTTCATTAAAATGCTACTATGTAATAATAATTTTGTCAAGAAATGATTAATTTTATACTATATAAAGTATTTAATTAATTAATAATTGATATCAACTAAGTTTATATTGCACTATGAGACCACTGTGTAATCCATATTTCTTATTAAGCTCTTGAAACGAATATGACCCGACACCCATTTTCATGGATAAAGTTCTTAATAAAATAAAAGTTTTTTACGAAAATGGGTGCTGGGTCGTCGTTAAAAAATTCATTCTGAGTTGAAAGAGTTTGATAAGAAACAGTATTATATTGTTATTATATTACTGTGCAATGGTCTCATTACGCAAAAAGTGCTTATTAAGCATACTAAGGCACAAGATTGCCTTATTTTACCTAATGCTTAAATCAAACTTTATTTAAAATGGGGCGCTCATCACATAAGTCAGATTAAATTTATCTTGACAAATTCCTTTATGTAGGTATATTTCTTTTGTCTTTATCTATGAGTGGGCCGCTAGCTCAGTTGGTAGAGCAACGGACTCTTAATCCGTTGGTCGTAGGTTCGACCCCTACGCGGCTCACCAATTTTTTATTTTGTGGTGGGTATAGCTCAGTTGGTAGAGCACCAGGTTGTGGCCCTGGGGGCCGTGGGTTCAAGTCCCACTACTCACCCCATTAAATTAAATTTTTATGATAATCAAAGAGCAGGATAAAAGAAAATTAGGAAAACTAAAATGCGTTTTAAAAGCCGGTGGAATAGCTATACTTCCTGCTTTTACAATCTATGGCTTTAGTGCATCACTGTTCAATAGGTATGCTAACTTAAAAATTTTTAGGTTAAAGAAGCGCTTATTTGATAGTCCGTTTATAGTTATTGCGCAAAAGGAATTTATATTAGATTCTGTAAACAGCGTAGATAGAGACAAATTGGAATTTTTGTTGGACAATGGCATAACTGTTGTGGTTGAAACATCAAATAAATTTCCATCTTATGCTTCAAAAAATAATTATACAGCTTTTAGGCTTGCAAATACACCTTTGCTTAGATATGCAGCATCATCATTTCCTATTACGTCAACCAGCATAAATGTTTCTGGAAAAAAAGACATAAATAATGTAAAAGAAATAGCGAAAGTGTACGCTTCAAAAGTAGATATTGTTGTAAGCGGCAAGACAGAAAAAATGGTTTCAACGGTAGTCAAAATACAAGACGATAATATCGAGGTTTTAAGGGAGGGCTGTTGTATAGACAAAATAGAGAAAATAAGGTAAAATAATAAACTATGCTATGCAGGAGGAGAAAATGATTGAAATGGCAAATAGAATTAAAAAATTACCGCCATATCTGTTTGCTGAAATAGACAGGTTAAAAGAGGAAGTAGAAAAGAAAGGTATGGATATAATAGACCTTGGCGTGGGCGATCCTGATATTCCAACGCCAAATGAAATAGTAGAAGCAGCAAAAGAGGCATTGGAGGATCCAAAAAACCATCAATATCCAAGTTATGTTGGAATGTATGAATTTAGAGAGGCTGTTGCTCATTGGTATAAGAGAAGATTTAATGTTGAGTTGAATCCGTCAGATGAGGTTGTGAGTTTAATAGGTTCAAAGGAGGGTATAGCACATCTTCCTCTTGCTTTTATCAACCCCGGAGATTATGCGTTGATTCCTGACCCCGGCTATCCTGTTTATCCTGTAAGTGTGATGTTTGCAGGGGGAGAAAGCTATAAAATGCCGCTTAAAAGAGAAAATAATTTTTTGCCGAATTTGTATAGTGTTCCGGAGGATATTCTGAATAAAACAAAATTGATGTTTATAGGTTATCCGAATAACCCTACAAGTGCTGTGGCTGAGAAAGATTTCTATGAAAAAGTAGTTAAATTGGCTAAAAGGTATAATTTTATAGTTGCAAGCGATAATGCATACTCCGAAATCTGTTATGATGGTTATGAGCCTATGAGTTTTTTGGGAGTTGAAGGCGCAAAGGATGTCGGTATAGAATTTCATTCTCTATCAAAAACCTTCAATATGACAGGCTGGAGAATAGGTTTTGCCGTTGGTAACAGGGATGTTATAAATGGGCTTGGTAAGGTTAAGACAAATATAGATTCCGGTATATTCCAGGCTGTCCAGGTTGCAGGCGCATACGCTCTGAATAATGCCGAGAAACTAAATAATCCCATAAGAAAAATTTTTCAAGACAGAAAAGACAAGATGTCTATAGCACTAAAAGAAGTGGGCTTTGAGTTTGACGAGCCAAAGGCAACATTCTATTTTTGGGTTAAGGCGCCAAACGGTTATACATCATCCGAGTTTGCAAAAAAACTGCTTGAAGAAAAAGGTATTGTCGTAACACCGGGCAATGGTTTTGGCGATGCAGGAGAAGGCTATTTTAGAATAAGTATTACAAATCCAAGGATAGAAGAGGCGGTTGAACGTATAAAGAATGCCATATAGAATAAAGTTATGAAAGGACCTTTAAAAAACTTATTTACTGACCTTATGCGACATCAATATATTTAGAGATAGTATTGTTTAATTGGTTTAAGAGAAAGTCGTTTAAATTTCAAATTATATTTACATATATAGCAGGGCTTGTCCTGATGGGCGTTATAGGATATGGATACCTTACATATTCGCAGGTCTCACAATTTAAAAAGGATGTAGAAAAGACAAGAGAAAATCTTTATATTCAAAACAAGGAGATGATCAAGACAGCTGTTAGTGTGGCTGAAAACACAATTAATATAGCTAATGATTTAAGCTCCAATGGAATTGTATCTCAAGAAAAAGCCAAAGCTATAGCTGTATATGAGCTGGATTCCATAAAATATGGTAAATGGGGGTACGTTTGGTGTATAACAGGCGACGGGGTTTTACTTGTTGACCCGCCGAGAAAAGATTTGATTGGTAAAAATGTATTGTCTATGAAGGATAAAAATGGTTTTCCTCTATTTCAATATATTATGGATATTCTTAAAGTTCAAAATGAGGCATTTGTTAAATATTATTGGGAATATCCGGGAATTCACGGAAAGGCATTTGAAAAACTTGCCTACGTAAAAAAGATGAATGGGTGGAATTGGATTGTTGGAAGTGGCGTTTATATAAAAGATATAGAAGAACAAGTAGCGGCATACAAGAATAAAAGATTTAATAAATTAGAGGAATCCTTGCTTATCAGTGTTGTACCCGGCGTTATATCATCGTTAATTGTTCTATTGTTAATCTGTGTAATAATGAATCGAATTTCACACCATATTGAAAGGGTTACAGATATATCAGATAGATTATCTGAAGGTTATGTCGATAAACTTATGCTTTTACCGGAATTAAAAGGTGGAGGTCCTTTGGCAAAGCTCATACACAATACAAATATGTATGCGGAAAATATATACAATTTTATAAAATTCAAAGATAAAACCGAAACGTGTATTAGTGAAGAAGAGATTTTTGAGCACATAAAGCGCTATCTTGAAAAGGAGTTAAAAGATACTCCGTTTGCCATATATATAAATAATGATAGTGGCTTAAAGGAGTACTTTAAAAAAGGTAATATAGAATGTGAATCTTGCGAAAGATGTTTGGATAATATGGACAAAATATATTATGGGTTTTGTCCTGATAAAAAGAGAGAATTTGTATGTATTTCCATAATATCAAACAAAGAAGTGCTTGCTGTTGTCCAAATAGTATTTAAAAACTATGAAATTTCAAAGAAAAAAATAAATGTAATTAGAAACTATCTGCAATCTACGGCAAATTTAATTTATATAAGAAGATTAAATAAAAGATTGAAGGTAATGGGTTTAAGGGATCAGCTGACAGGACTGTACAACAGACATTTTTTACAGGAATTTTTTAAGACATATGAATCAACTATAAAAAGGCACAATATATCGAGTGTTATTGCTATGATTGATATAGATGATTTTAAACTTGTTAACGATAGGTATGGACATATGGCAGGGGATGAGCTGTTAAAAAACATAGGAATGCTTGCGAAATCCGTATTTAGACGCAGATCGGATTTAATAATAAGATATGGGGGAGAGGAATTCTTGATTGTTTTGCCCGATATTTCAGGTGAGGATGCGTTTCAAATATTGGACGATTTTAGATTATCGGTAGAAAATGCTGATATTGTATATAATGGCCAGGTTATTAAAAGAACAGTAAGTATAGGCTACTGTGCAGTTCCGAATGATACAGACAGCTTGGAGAATGCTATTTCCTACGCTGATTTGGCTTTATACAAGGCTAAATCTTTAGGGAAAAATACTGTTATGAAATTTGATGGTTCAATCCCTGAGAAATTAGATAAAATGAGACCACTGCACAGCAATAAAATAATGCTTTTATAATTTCTTATCAAGATTCTCTCAGCTCAGAATGAATTTTTTAACGATGACCCGTCACCCATTTTCGTAAAAAACTTTTATTTATTAAGAACTTTATTCACGAAAATAGGTGACGGGTCATATTCGTTTCGAGAACTTGATAAGAAACTATACACTTCTGCAATGGTCTCATAATATAAATAGAGCAAGGGGCATATACGCCCCTTTAGAAATTAAACTCCGAAATATCTATCCATTCTGTCGAATGCTTCTGTAATCACCTCTTTAGAGGAACAAAAACTCATTCTTAGATGACCTTCTCCAGTCGGTCCAAATGGCGCACCAGGCGTTGTTGCAACTTTAGCACCCTTTAACAGGTCTATGCAAAACTTTGCCGAGTTTTCTCCACCTTTGGCTATTATTTTTGGGAACATGTTATACGAACCGAGCGGTTTTTGATATGAGAATACATGACTTAATCTATCGAGGCGCTCACACATCAGATTTCTCCAGTCAAGATAGTGCTGATAAAATTCTTTCACACAATCCTGAGAGCCTTTTAGGGCTTCCAATGCTGCGTACTGTGATACAACAGGAGCGCATATTGTCATTGGTGTATGTGTTTTCATTATATGTTCCATAATTTGTGAAGAGGCAACATTGTATCCAATTCTCCACCCGGTCATTGCATAAGTTTTTGTGAATGTAAAGTTTTCTACAACTATATCCTTCATTTCAGGTATTGAGCCTATGCAAAAATGTTTTGTTCCATCAAATGTAAAGTATTCGTATGCTTCATCCACAACTATAAATAGATTATTTTCTTTTGCAATCTCGGCTACCTTTCTTAAATCTTCTTCCGGGAATACTGCTCCTGTTGGATTTGCAGGGTTGCAAAACAGTATGGCTTTTGTTTTGTTTGTTATGGATTTTTCCAGACCATCCAGGTCAAGTCTGAATCCTTCTTCTTCAATTGTTGGGAAATATACGGGTATGGCAGAGGACATTCTTACTATGAGTTCATGCGTAGAATAATTAGGCGATGGCATAAGTACCTCTTCACCAGGATTTACCAGAGCTAAAATTGCAGCGAAAATTCCTTCAATAGATCCTGTTGTAATTAAGACTTCCTCTGGTGATGCTTTAATGTTGTTATCCCTATCTAATTTTTCGACTACAGCTTCTCTAAGTTTCATTAAACCCGGGGGCGGAGAGTATTTGCTTACCAAATCATTTTTAATGGCTTCTATGGCTGCTTGATTTATGTGATCTGGCGTTGGTGAATCAGGCCGTGCCCATGACAAGGCAACAGCATCAGGCATTTGTGCGGCCAGTGCAGACATTTTGTGAATTGCGGACGCTTGTACCTCTTGTACCTTTTTTGATACTTCCAGAACTTCCATTTATTTAACCTCCAAAAAACATTAATTTTCCAAAATTATACCATAATAAGACATGATTGGTAGAAAAAAATATCATGAGACCACTGCACAGTGTGTGGTTTTGGGTGCTGGGTCTATTCGTTTCGAGAACTTGATAAGAAATATGGATTATGCAGTGGTCTCATAATCTTGTGCTTAGT
>CAZFWO010000023.1:0-13089 GCA_964522785.1 uncultured Desulfurellales bacterium | reverse complement strand
TACTGTGCAGTGGTCTCATTATCTTTAAGAATGGGTGACGGGTCATCGTTAGAAAATTCATTTTTGAGTTGAGAGAATCTTGATAAGAAATTGTATAGCATTATTTTATTGCTGTGCAGTGATTTCAATAGATATAGGCATACTACTTTATGTAGAGTCTCAGGCAGTAAAACATACAGAATTACAACAATACTTTACATTTATTAGATAAATCCAAGCTTTATTCTATTTTCTTCACTAAGCATATCCTTGCTCCATGGAGGATCAAATGTCAACTCAATCTCTACCCTTCCCACACCCTCAATCTTTTTAACCTTATCTTCAACCATTTTAACCATTTTAAATTTTGCAGGACAGTTTGGGGTAGAGAATGTTATAAGTATGTAAACATTATTATTCTCAGTTTTAACCTCATATATAAGCCCCATTTCAACTATATTAATTATAGGCATGCACGGCTATCTCTTTTAACTTTTCAAAAACCTCATCTTTGTTTATCATTTTCACCACACCAAGAAAATATTATATCAAAGTATCTATCTTTTTCAGTTTTATCTACATCCTGTTTAAACATCAGTGATTTTGCCAACCTGTTATTATCATCATAAGCATATGCTATGGTCAAATAATCCCTGAATCCACTTTTTCCGTTAAGCATATACACCAATCCCAAAGATGCATACACTCTCGCTTTCCACCTACTGCTGTTTGTTTTATCCTCAATTTTGCTCAGCAGATTTTCGGATTGCTTATACATACGACAATATCCATAAGATACAGCTAAGCAATAATTTGTAATGAAATCGTTGTTCAAATGACGAAAATATTCGATAGCCATGTTGCATTTTTTAAGCTTCAAATAATTCAGGCCTGTTTTTATATCCCCATTACCACCATGCTCCTTTGTTTGAATTTTATGCACAACAGACTTACTACTTTTGTAATGCGGATATTTAACACCAACGCCGCTGCATGAATAAAGAACAAGCAAGAAAAATAAAAAAATGTAAACTGTTTTTCTATTGAGCATCTTTAAAAATTCTGTTCATATTCTCAAAAGCCGTATTTATCCAATCCTTGGCATCGTCTATGTAGTTAATCGCCGTATTTTTAATATCTTCTTCGCTGTTTAAGTCAAACAAATAATAAGCTGCCACTCCGCCAATAATAGAAGCCAAAAGCGACTGTAGTACACCAGCTTTCTTTGTGATCAGTTTTGTTAAAACAATACTGCCTACAAATGTTCCTGCTCCTACATACGCGGCCTTTGCTATGGCATCTTCGCTGCCAAAAAGATCTATAGGGGCAACATACAGTCCGTATTCCGTCAAAGCTTTGGATTTATCCAAAATAGTTTCCCATTTTTCCCTATTATTTTTAATGAACTCCGGGTTATTTTTTTCTACATAGGTCTTCAGCTCCTCAAACATTGAGTGGAGCTTTTCTTTTCCCCATTGAGACAATTCGTCTCTCACACTCTCCAGGGTTTTATCCAAATCCGATGATTCCCTGATTTTCCATTTTGTATCTATAATAAAATCCTCAAGCCCCCTTTTATAAGACTCTAAAATACTATTCATACTCAGCCTCCTTGTTATTATCTTTTTCTACAATATCTCCGTTAGGTTTTGTTTCGCAGAAAATCTGCCCCGTAAACCTGTGTAATTTACAGTTTTTATTTTCATAGCATGTCTCATACAAACCCGCTTTTAAACATATCTCCTTCAAGAATGTTCCCTTATCCCACCCCCATTCAACAGGAACCTGCGGCAGCAATAAACCGCTGTTTGCTCCGCATACAATAAATAAACCGTCTCTGCCTATCTCTATTTGACGCTTGTAATCTATCTTGTCGTCCAGCAGAATCATATCAGATAAAACGGTAACCTCGAAAATAATTTTATCTAACTCACTCATTAAGAGCGGCGCAAAACGTGGATCCGAAAAGGCTGCCGATATAGCCGAAGAAATTACGGCATCTACAAGTGGTTCATAAGCCAAAGGATAGCCTATACATCCCCTTAATTTTTTGTCGGGATAGGTGTTGAGTGTAACAAAAACGCCCCTTTTTTCTTTAAAAACCTCAGGAATATCAGAAGGCCTCTCTATAACTTTATTTGTTTTAAGATATGTTTTTACGGCTCTTCTTGATAAACGAACCAAATATTCGCCATCTTTCAAACTCAGATTCACATTCCCACTCCTTCTTTAATTTTAATGGATTGCGTTATAACACCTTCTGCATATGTTTTCACCGCTATCGTTATCACCGACACTTTCATCAAACTTCCAGCAGCGTTCACATTTTTTACCCTTCGCTCTGGCAACATAAACCTCTATCTTTTTATCTTCATCATAGTACCTTTCAATAAAATCATCAATACTACCCATATTAAAGTGAGAAACTATGCAAATATCGGATAGGCTATCCTTGTCAACTTTGTCTATAATAGCCTTAAAATCTCTATCCTTTATATCGACATATATATCAGCTTCCAAAGAGTTACCTATTAACTTTTTAGATCTTGCCAATTCAAGTGCTTTATCAGTAACCTCTTTCAACTGTCTCAACACCTTCCATTTTTCAACAAGTTCACTGTTTTTGTAGTTATCGTTTAGTGCAACGAACTCCTCCATATGAACACTCTCTTTTGACCCTTTCATATATGAGTATGCCTCTTCCGATGTAAAAGATAGGATAGGAGCCATATACAAAACTATAACCCTCAAAATCTCGCTCATCGCCGTTTGTGCCGAGAGCCTCTTTATCGAATCCTTCTTTTCACAATACAACCTGTCTTTAAGTATATCAAGATAGAACGAAGAAAGAATAGTGATACAGAAATTTGCCATGCTCCTGTAAATTATATGAAAATCATAATCTTCATAAGCTTCCCTTACCCTCTCCTTTAACATCTCTGTCTCAGCCAGAACCCACCTGTCTATCTCTTCCATATCATTATAAGCAACAGCCTTTGAGTCATTAAAATCGTTTAGGTTGCCAAGCAGAAATCTGATTGTATTCCTTATTTTCCTGTAGTTGTCAACAAGCCTTCTCATTATCTCATCAGACAGCCTTACATCATCCCTATAATCCGTAGCCGAAACCCAGAGTCTTAAAATTTCCGCTCCGTACTTTTTGATTATCTTATCTGGAGCAATAACATTGCCGAGAGACTTGCTCATCTTTCTTCCCTTCGCATCAACCACAAATCCATGCGTCAAAACTGAATCGTACGGCGCTCTATCCCTTGTACCCACAGATTCAAGCAAAGAAGAATGAAACCACCCCCTGTGCTGGTCGCTGCCCTCCAAATACATATCGGCTGGCCATTTAAGTTCCTTTCTTCTTTCCAATACTGCAGCGTGCGAAGTGCCAGAGTCAAACCAAACATCCAGTATATCACTCTCTTTTTCAAATTCTTTGCTACCGCATGAGCATGTATAGTCCTCAGGCAAAAAATATTCGGCTTCTTTTTCAAACCAAACATCTGCTCCGTATTTCTCCATTTTATCAGCTACAAGGTCTATAAGTTTTTTATCATATTGAACCTTGCCACACTTTTTGCATTTAAACAGGGCTATAGGCACACCCCAGTCTCTCTGGCGAGATATGCACCAGTCAGGTCTTGTTTCCATCATTGAATATATTCTGTTTTTACCCCAGGATGGAATCCATTTTGTATTGTCTATCTCACGCAGAGATCTCTCTCTTAACTTATCCTTGTCTATAGATATAAACCACTGCTCTGTAGCTCTAAATATTATAGGACTCTTACACCTCCAGCAGTGCGGATAGGAGTGAACAATCTCTTCTAATTTTATGAGCATATTTCTGTTTTTCAACATCTCTATAATCTTTGGATTTGCTTCGTCTGTTCTCATGCCTCCGAAATACTCAATATTCGCATCAAACCTTCCATCACTGTCAACCGGCGAATATATAGGTAGGTGATACTTCATTCCAACAGCATAATCCTCATCTCCATGCCCCGGTGCTGTATGAACCAGACCCGTACCGGCTTCAAGTGTTACATGCTCTCCAAGAATAATTGGGGATTCTCTATCGTACAAAGGGTGTGCCAAAATATAACCTTCAAGCTCTTTACCCTTAACCGTTTTTATGATTTTATAACCCTCTATTCCAAATTTTTTCATTAAAGATTCAGCAAGATCTTTTGCAACAATATATACCTCTCTTTCTTTTACCTGGATAAAAGCATAATCAAAATTCGGGTTAACACATACAGCTAAGTTTGCAGGTATTGTCCATGGTGTTGTTGTCCAGATGATAGCCGATACAGCTTTGCCAAGAAAAATTTTGTCCTCACTTGCCAAATCACTTATAAAATCAAACTTTACATATATGGAATCGCTTTTGTCGTCCTGATATTCAACCTCAGCCATAGCCAAAGCTGTTTTACATGAAGGGCACCAGTAAACAGGTTTTTTTTGTTTATATACAAGGTTCTTTTCAACAAATTTTCCAAGCTCCCTTAAGATATCTGCCTCATATTTGTAGTTCATAGTCAGGTATGGATTATCCCAATCCCCAAAAACACCAAGCCTCTTAAACTCATCTCTTTGTATATTTATGTATTTTTCAGCATATTCTCTGCAAAGTTTTCTGAATTCACCCTTGCTCATCATGTTTTTCTTATTTTTACCAAGTTCTTTTTCTATATTATGCTCAATAGGCAGTCCATGACAGTCCCAGCCAGGCACATACGGCGATTGATACCCAAACATAGATTTAGATTTTACAACTATATCCTTTAAAACCTTATTTAAAACATGACCCATATGTATATGTCCGTTTGCATACGGTGGACCGTCGTGCAAAACAAACTTTTTCTTATTTGAACTGTTATCAATAATTTTTTTATAAATATTCTTTTCATCCCATTCTTTCAGTATCTCAGGTTCTCTTTGGGCAAGATTGGCTTTCATTGGAAAGTCCGTCTTGGGCAAAAGCAGTGTATCTTTATATGTCATTTTACCCCCTTAAACTTGCATCAAATTTATCTTTTAAAGTATTAAATATCTCATTGAGAATTTCATCTATTTCCATATCTGTGAATGTTTTTTCGTCATTTTTCAATGTTATTCTAAATGCAAGGCTCTTCTTCGTTTTTTCCGAAAGCTTGCTGTATACGTCAAATAGCGCAACATTATATACATACTTAAACTCTTTTATACTGTTCTCTATATCCGCCGCAAATATGCTTTTATCCACTACAATAGCCAAATCTCTTGTTACTGTAGGCAGTTTGGGCAGCTTTTCATACATCTTCACGCTGCCGAGATTTTCAACAACCGCATCCAAATTTAGCTCGCAGACAAGTATGCGTTTATCAAACTTTATACCATAAATCTCGTATAAATCCGGATGTACCTCGCCAAGAAAACCTATGTTCTTATCATCAATAAATAGATTAGCACTTCTTCCAGGGTGTAAAAAATTCTTGTCTGATCTTCTATATTTAAAATTTACATTAAAGGCGTTTTCAATCATTTCAGGCACCTTCTTTAAATCGTAAAAATCGTACTGCCTTTCTTTTTCATACCAGCCTGCAGTCGGTGTCCCCCACATCAAAACACCAAGATTGTTAAACTCTCTGGAATAGTCATCATCTTTAAAGAATACTCTACCAATCTCAAACAGGGCAACATCTTTTGCATTCTTATTTATGTTAAAATTAAGATTGTCCAAAAGCCCGGGAAGCAGTGTTGTTCTCATAACATCCTGCCCTTCAATCAAAGAATTCCTCAGATAAACAAAATCACTCTCTTGCGGTGTGAACAATTTTAACCTGTTACTATCAACAAACGAATAGTTTATAGCTTCCAATAAGCCTATATCACTGAGCATCGTTGTGATTTCTCTTTTTGCATATTCGATAGGTTTGGCCTGTTTAAACGATGTCTGCACCACGGGAAAGGTTGATGGAATTTTGTCATATCCCATACAGCGTGCAACCTCTTCTGCAACGTCGGCTTCCCTCTCTATATCAAAACGGTATGTAGGCGCCTCAATCTTAAAAGAATCTTCATCAACATTCTCAGGTTCAAAGTTGAAATAAACAAGCATATCTGTAATCTCTTTCTGCTTCAAGCTGGTTCCAAGCAGACTGTTTATTCCTTCTGTTGAGCAAATTACGGATTTTGGTTCAAATTCACCTTTCTTTTTATCTATATAACCTGAATATATCTTTGCATTTGCATATTTTTCAAGCAGACTCAATGCATAGTTTCTTGCCTTCAAAGCAAGATTAGGGTCTACACCCCTTTCAAATCTATGTGAGGATTCCGTATGCAGCTTTAGTTTCCTTGAAGTAAGCCTAACACTTACAGGATTAAAAAAGGCACTCTCTAATGCTATGGTTTTTGTACTATCTATGACACTCGTCTCTTCACCACCCATAACACCGGCAATGGCAATAGGTGAACTATCATCCGCTATAACAAGCATACTCTTATCCAACGTATATGTTTTTCCATCCAACGCCAAAATTTTCTCGCCATCTCTTGCGTTTCTTACACATATATTGCCATTTAACCTGTTTAAATCAAAAGCGTGCATAGGCTGACCGAGAGCCATTAATACATAGTTTGTTATATCAACAATATTATTTATGGGTCTTATACCGCTTTTTATAAGCCTCGAACGTATAAAAAACGGAGATTCTTTAACCTGTACATCAGCCAAAGACAGGGTATAGCGGGGACAGTCCGTATCGTTTTCAATCTTCACGGAGATAAAATCCTCCATATTACCCTGAGATATACTAAATCCAGAGTCTGGATAAACAATATCTTTCTTTGTAATCAATCTAACATCCCTTGCCACACCAAGAATACTCAGCGCATCAGCCCTATTCGGCGTAAGCTCAATCTCTATCAAATAATCGTCAAATTCATCTATCTCTGAGAGTTTTACACCGTTTTTGAAGTTTTTATCCAATTTTAAAACGCCCGACGATGATTCTTCCAGGTTCAATTCGGCTGCAGAAAGCATCATCCCCTGACTTACAAAATCACCGAACTTTCTATTTTCTATTTTTATATTGTTGGCAATCTTTGCGCCTGATTCAACTATGGGAATTTTATCACCTACATTGACGGTTTTGTCCGCCGTAGCTATATCAAGCAATTTATTGCCTATATCTATCTTAGTAAAATATAAACTGTTATACTCTTCTATTGTCTTAATCTCTCCAACTACACTACCGTATGTTTCTATCTTGCTTACGCTGTCCACTTCCAGACCTGCCATTGTTATTCTGTAAGCCAACTCATCGGCTGACATATCTATATCAATAAACTCTTTAAGCCATCTATACGAAACCTTCATAGCAACCCACCTATCTCAAAAAAGAAAACTGGTTTAAAAATCTAACATCGTTTTCAAAAAATAATTTTATATTGTCTATACCGTATTTCAGCATAGCAAATCTTTCAACACCCAAACCAAAAGCAAAACCGCTATACTCTTTCGGGTAACCAACATTTTCAAATACATTGGGATGAACCATACCGCAACCCAAAACCTCCAGAAATCCAGTATTGGAACAAACCCTACACCCTTTCCCTTTACAAATAACACATTCTATATCAACCTCTGCAGAAGGTTCTGTAAAGGGGAAATAACTTGGTCTGAACCTGACAGGCACATCTCCGAAAAATTTACGCAAAAATTCACTTAGAACACCCTTTAAATCTGAAAAGTGTATATCTTTATCTACCAAAAGACCCTCTACCTGATGAAACATTGGCGAGTGCGTAATATCCGAGTCCCTTCTGTAAACCTTGCCTGGCGATATAAACATTACAGGAGGTTTTTTTTCTTTCATTACCCTTATCTGCGTCGGCGACGTGTGCGTTCTCAGTAAAACATTGTCATTTATATAAAATGTATCCTGCATATCCCTGGCAGGATGCTCTTTTGGTATATTAAGCATTTCAAAATTATACGAATCATGCTCAATTTCATAGCCAGATTCAACATCAAAACCCATAGACTTGAATATATCTTCAATTTCCATTATTGTCTTTGTTATAGGATGTATAGCTCCAAAATCAGCCCTTCTCCCCGGTAGCGTTATATCAATAGACTCCTCTTCCAGAGATTCTTGTTTTAGGGATTCATTTATGCTGTTCAACCTGTTTTTTAGCTCATTCTCTATATATTTTTTCAGCTGATTGATATTCTTACCGAACTCTTTCTTTGCTTCATCCTGCAAATTTGACATCTGTTTAAAAAGTTCCGTAACTTTGCCCTTCTTACCAATAAATTGCGCTTTAATCTGCTTTAATGATTCTTGTGTCTTGGCTTTCTTTAAAAGTTCTTCAAATTCCTTTTTTATGTAGTACATCGCTCCTCCAAATTAAAAAATGCGAAAAAACGCCTTAAAACAGGTGTCTTTTCGCATCGAAAAATTGCAATTACATTTTTTGCTTTCTATTTAACGCTTTCAACCAATGCCTTAAATTCCTCTGGCTGTCTTATAGCTAATTCGCTCAAAACTTTTCTATTTAAGCTTATACCCTTTTCTGACAGGGCATGCATGAATCTACTGTAGCTCAATCCATATTCCCTGACAGCGGCATTGATTCTTGCTATCCATAATTTTCTAAATTCTCTCTTTTTCAGTCTTCTATCTTTATATGAATTGTAAAGAGCTCTTCTTACACTCTCTTCAGCATTTTTATATGTTGAATGCCTTCTTTGATAAAACCCTCTGGCGAGCTTTAATATTTTTTTATGTCTTCTTCTTCTGGTATAACCTGTTTTAACTCTCAACTTCTATCCTCCTATTGATAAGGTATTAGTATCTTTACGTTTTTATAAACGCTGCCAGATTTAATTACAGTAAGCGATTTTAGTCTTCTTTTCCTCTTTCTGTTCTTAGAAGACAAAAGATGGCTGTGCCCGCCTTTATGGGCCTTCAAATAGCCACTTGCTGTTTTTGTAAACCTCTTTGCCGCACCTCTTCTTGTTTTTAGCTTCTTCACTCAATCCTCCCTATTTATTAGGAATAAAAGAAAACGACATTCTTCTACCCTGGTAATCAGCCCTTCCCTCCATAGTTCCGTACTCTGCCAAATCTTCTTTTATTCGCACCAAAAGCTGGTCTATCAATTCTTTTTTATCTAACTCTCTGCCCCTGAAAAATACATTAAACTTAACCTTATTCTTTTCTTCCAAAAACTTCTTCGCCAATTTAATTTTAGTGCTGTAATCGTTATCAGCTATTCTCGGCCTTAATTTAAGCTCTTTTACCTTAATAACCTTTTGAGCTTTCTTGCTTTTTTGCTGCTTTTTCTGCTTATCATAGTTGTATTTTCCGTAATCCATTATTTTGCAAACCTTAGGCTTGGAATTAAGACCAACCGCAACCAAATCCAGGCCAACATTTTTAGCCCTTGCAAGTGCTTCACTAAAGCTTACAATACCAACTTGTTCGCCCTCTTCAGAAATCAATCTGACTTTATCCGCCTTTATGTTCTCATTAATGGGCGGAAGCTCCTTTTTTCTAAAATCTCCTCTTATATATCACCTCCTGGCATCTATCTCACTATTCAATAAAGAAATAAATTCCTCTACCTGAAAAGTACCTCTATTGCCCTCTTTTCTCTTTCTTACAGATATTGAACCATTTTTAACCTCATTATCCCCCACTATGACAGTATACGGAATTTTATCATTTTCTGCCAGCTTTATTTTTTTAGACAGCGTTTCATTTCTCTTTTCCAATTCAACCCTTATATTACTATTTAATAACATATTATAAACACTTTCTGCATATTCATCATGTCTTTGAGATACAGGTAGAACCCTAACATGGACAGGAGATAGCCACAAAGGAAAATCTCCGGCATAATGCTCTATCAAAACAGCAATAAAGCGCTCAATAGAACCCAGAATTACTCTGTGTACCATAACTGGCTGTTGTTCTTTGCCATTCTCATCGACATATTTTAAATCAAAGCGTTCAGGAAGTGTAAAATCACACTGAATTGTTGCACACTGCCAACTTCTTCCTAAAGCATCCTTTAGCTTTACATCTATTTTTGGACCGTAAAATGCACCATCACCTTCATTTATCTCATACTTTCTGTTCGTATTTTTCAATGCATTAATCAAAGCATTTGTTGCAAGTTCCCACTGTTTATCGCTGCCTATGGAATTTTCCGGGCGCGTTGATATTTCAAGCTCATAATCAAAGCCGAACAAATCCATAGTATCCTGAACAAAGTCCAAAACTCCTATAATTTCATCATTCAACTGCTCTGGTCTGCAAAATATATGGGCATCATCCTGAGTAAATTCTCTAACCCTCAAAAGTCCGTGCAATACCCCACTTTTTTCATGCCTATGAACAACTCCAAGCTCAAAGTATCTTTTGGGCAATTCCCTATAACTTCTCTTTGTTGATTTATACACCTCTATATGTCCCAAACAATTCATAGGCTTTATACCGAAACTCTGGTTATCGACCTTAGTGAAATACATATTTTCCCTATAATGATCAAAATGGCCACTTCTTTTCCATAATTCCGTTCTCAATATTTCAGGACCCTTAACAAACTCATACCCCCGCTTTATATGCTCCTTTTTCTCAAATTCTTCTATTATATCTCTAAGCATTGCACCCTTTGGATGCCAGATAATGAGTCCAGGCCCCACCTCATCCGTTATATTAAACAGATCCAACTCTTTTCCCAATTTTCTGTGATCCCTTTTTTTGACCTCTTCCAAGAAGTTTATATAATCATCGAGCTCTTTTTTTGTTGCAAAAGCCGCACCGTAAATCCTCTGAAGCATAGGCCTTTTTTCATCGCCCTTAAAATATGCACCTGCGACATTCAAAAGCTTGAAATGTTTAAGATATCCTGTAGAGGGTATGTGCGGACCCCTGCATAGGTCGGTAAAATCACCCTGCGTATAAAAACTTACAACATCACTATCTATACCATCTATAATTTCAACCTTATATTCATCGCCTTTTTGTTTAAAATAGTTGATAGCCTCTTCTTTTGTCAATTCCTTTCTTTCAAATCTATAATTGGCTCCAACAATCTTTTTCATCTCTTTCTCTATAGCTTTTAAGTCCTCTTCCGTAAGCGTTCTGCCTATATCCATATCATAGTAAAAACCATTTTCAATTGCAGGACCTACGGCAAACTTTGCACCCCTAAATATATGGGAAACCGCCTGAGCCATAATATGGGCTGCCGAGTGTCTAAGAATATTAATGCCCTCTTTTGAATCCACGCTAATAAACTTAACATCCTTATCTTCACTAAAAACATTATTTAAATCTACTACTTTACCGTCTACTTCAGCTGCAACAATATCCTTCATTTTATTTTTCTTAACATATTCAAGCAAATTTACATTTTTCTCAATAATCATAATCCCTACCTCAAAATGGTGGGCGCAAGTGGTTTCGAACCACTGGCCTCTTGCGCGTCAAGCAAGTGCTCTTCCCCTGAGCTATGCGCCCGTATTGTGAAGACAGTTGTTATCATTTTATCCCATACTTGTCAAGAATTATGTGCGAACTATCAATACACAATAAAAATACTTCTATCGGTGAAGGAAAAAATTGCGAATAAAAGTTGACAGCATCTCTCATATACTTAAAAGCTTTACTTTTTTCATTGTTAATGATATATAAATCCTAACTTAACAATTGCGAGGTGGATGCTGTATGGGTATATTTATTGTTTTGTTAATATTTTCTGTTTTCCTCGCCATAGGTTTTTTAGATTTCAAGCACTCAAAAAATATAAAAAGTTATGTATTGGCTAATAAATCTCAAAATTCTCTATCGGTAGGACTATCCCTTTCGGCAACCATAATGGGAGCATCTTCAACAATAGGTATGGCTGCTCTCGTTTATAAAATTGGTCTGCCCGGTATTTGGTGGCTTTTAAGCGGCGTTTTGGGCTTAATTATACTTCATCTGTTTTTATCAAAAAAGGCAAATATGCTCAACGTTATGACACTGCCGGAAGCTATGGGAAGGTTTTACGGTGAATACGCAAGAATATTCTCTGCCATTCTTATTGTTATTGCATGGAGCGGTATAGTTGCAGCACAATTCACAGCTGCAGGAGAACTGTTAAGCGTTTTGTCAAACATAGACTACAGAATGCTTGTTATTTTATCCGGTCTTTTCACTATAGTCTACACATTTTCAGGCGGTCAATTCAGTGTCTTCAAAACCGATAGAATTCAATTCGTTATCCTGTTTTTCGGAATAATGCTTGTTGCCCTGTTTCTACTGGTGAACTATAAAATGCCATCAGTTAATAAAGATCTTCTTGCCTTTCCGATAAACTCTAATTTTGGTATAAAAAAACTTCTAATGTTTCTGATTGTTGTTGGTATACCATATGCTGCGGGACCGGATATGTATTCGAGAATCTTCGCAGCAAAAAATCCCAAAGCTGCTCAAAACGGTGTATTGATAACAATTATAGCTGTTCTATTATCTGCTTTTATGATTGCTATTATAGGTTTATATGCACATTCCTTTAGCGTAAAGGGTGAAAAAATGCTTATAGTGATGTTTAATTCCGTTTTACCGCCCTATATGTCTTACATATTCATTGCCGCTATGCTTTCAGCTATTGTTTCATCTGCCGATACCTGCCTGCTTTCGGCCTCAACTATACTTTCATTGGATATATTTAAACAATCCACAACCGGTTTTATAAGATTTATGGTTGTCTTAATAGGTACAATATCAATATTGATAGCACTCTACTACGGCGGAATAATAAAAACACTACTTATATCTTACGGCATCTACACGGGCAGCGTGGCAATACCTTTAATTGCAGGGTTCTTTAGGAACAAACTTCAAATAGAAAATAGGTATGTCATAACAACTATATTTTTATCAGCTTTGGTGTCTTTAATACTTTCCATTTTAAAAAATGAATACGCAGGTTTAATATCCGTATTTATATCCGTTTTTTTGTTATTTGCAGGATATATGTTATCCAAAAAAACACCTTAGACCCTCCCTTCCCGAAAATTATACCTATAAATACATCTAAATTCTATAAATAGCA
>CAZFWO010000022.1:0-13184 GCA_964522785.1 uncultured Desulfurellales bacterium | reverse complement strand
TTATCAAGTTCTTGAAACGAATGTGACCTAATCACCCATTCTTAAAGATAATGCTTTAAGAATATAAAAAGCTAATTTGCAAAAAACTCTTAAAATATGTAGCTTTTTTTAAAATAGAATAGGTGATGGGTTGATAAGAAATTGTAAGAGTATTATTTCATCACTGTGCGGTAGTCTCATTAAATACGATTCTGCTGAGATTGCTTGTAATATATAGCTTGATGAATTTTTGCATCCATATCTTCAGGTAAACTAAAGTATTCAAAATATATGGTAATATTATCTTCTTTGTCTACAACATTGGTAACAACAGCAGGTACAGAAATGATATCCTTCAAGGGCTTCATCTTCAAAATAACGGTATCGCCTATATTTAGATTCAAACTTGAAGTAGTTTTATACATTCTAGCAGAGAGGGATTGAGAGCCAAACCGTTTTGATTTCATTTGTATAAAATTATTTTTTGATTCCTTGCCATCCAATATTTTTCCTATCACTTTAAGCGGAATGGCAATAATATTGAATTCCCAAAAAACATTAAGGTTGCTCTTTAAGAAACTGGGTAATTCTTTAAAAACTGCGTTAACATAATAGGGATCTGCGGATATAACAGTTGCCTTAAAATCATAAATGGTATCTAAAAATAGAAATTGTATTCTTATAATATCGTTAGCCGAAAGTTGTATCTCGTTTTTTTTATAAAGGCTTATACCTATCGTATTTGTACTTACATATCCTATGGCACCCTGCAAAATAATTCGCTTATTGTTTTTATCAATCAGCACTGTAGCAGGCTTCCCCTCATTCGATATACTTCTTGATACTAAATAATATGGAATATCGTCTGTTGTATAAAATCTCCTTATCACATCTATAGAACTCTTTACAACATCTTCATCGAAAACATCTATAGCGGAATCTCTTATAAACTTCACTATCTTTTCAGTATTAAATACCTTTCTATCAGGTCTATCCGTATACATGCCGTCAACAACTTCACATAGTGCCAAAATTCTTGACTCTATGGGAATCTCATCCTTTTTATATCCGTAATACCCTCTGCCGTCCATTCTTTCATGGTGGTAATATGCTATTTTAACCACATCTTCAATAAATGGGTTATTTGAAAAAATTCTTTTCAAATTTTTTGGATGTTCTTTTAATATACTTTTTTCCTCATCAGTTAAAACCTCCTTCTTGGAATATATATCCTTTGGTATATATAATTCACCTAAATCGTGTATTAAAGCTGCATAGTAAAGATTTCTCTGCGATTTCTTAGTTAGGTTCATTTTTTTTGCTATAAATAAAGACAGATCAGCAACCCTGAAAGAATGATAAAACAGCCTCTGTCTTTCGTTTCTTACAAGATTAAGGGCATTAAGAGAAAGCAATCTCTTATACATGTCTTCCTTAATTGCAAGATAAATTTCTAAAAGAGAGAACTTGATATCTTCCATAAGCCTATTTAGAATATCTTTTATGCGAGCGGATACATACCCTTTTTTTATTACAAACTCAAATAAACCTATATATGTTGTATCGATATATATTTTTTTCATATAGGAAGTCAAACCGTTTACAAAATTGCCGTATAAAAACGGATGATTTGGATTTATTGTTCCCATGTGCTCATATTCGTCATTACCCTCTAAAATCTCAAGGAAGCTCTTGCACATTTTAAGTCTAAGTCCCTTGTAATCTGACAAAAAACCCACTTTATTTTGGTATATATTAAACAAAAATAGCTCTGTATCACTTAGATGAAAAAACAGGTTTAATCTAAATTCCTCATCCTCAATCTGCGATAAATACGATGCTATAGTTTCTTTGACCATCCTTGTAGGATTCATAGATACACCCTTAACTCCTCTTAAACACACCGCTTTTGCCGCCGTCTTTATACAAAAGATGTATATTTTTAATCTCTATGGATCTGTCTATCGCTTTACACATATCATATATAGTTAAAGCTGCAATACTAACCGCTGTGACAGCCTCCATTTCAATACCTGTTTTATGTGTTATCTTTGTTTCGGAAAATATCTTAATAACATAATTATCATCATCCAACTCAAAATTTATGTCTATACCCTCAACAGGAAGTGGGTGACACATCGGTATCAAATAGGGTGTCTGCTTTGCTCCCATAATACCTGCCACTTGAGCAACAGCCAAAACATCCCCTTTTTTTACGCTGCCCTCTTTTATGGCAGTATATGCCTCCTTTGACAAATGAACCTCACCATAGGCTTTTGCAGTCCTCAAAGTATAATCCTTATAACTGACATCTACCATTTTTGCCCTTTTCTGTTCGTTAAAATGTGTAAAATCCATCTATCCTCCTATTGCCGACATCGACGAATGTATAGATTCGCTTAGCATGGCATGTTCCTTAGGTTTTATACTAACTGCATACCTTATCAATTTTGCGGTCATCTCTTCATTTCTTGTTTTTATGGCTCTGCGTACATCGACCTTTATATCATGACCGAGACAGGCTATAATTTCACCTTCGCTGGAGAGCCTTATCCTATTGCACGCTGCACAAAATGCCTTGGATAGCGGCGTTATAAAACCCACATAGCCGCTTTTTAACTTATAATACACAGATGGCCCATTGGTTTTTCTATCTGTTTTCTCTATCTCAAAACTATTCTTTATGATATTTTTGATACTACTTACACCAATAAAGTACCGCTTCCAATCAGGTATAAGTTCTGTTGGCATCAATTCGATAAACCTTATATCGTAATTGCGGCTATGGGCAAAGTTTATTAAATCTACCACCTCATCATCATTAATGGTTTTCATCACAACTGTATTTATCTTTGTATTTTTAAAACCAGCATCTTCGAGTGCATCGATACCGCGTAGAACATCATCAAGCTCACCCATTCTTGTTATCTTTTTAAACCTGTGCGGTAAAAGCGTATCCAAACTTACAGTCACTCTATCAAGGTTCGCATTTTTAAGCCTTTTCGCATAGACAGGCAACATCGTTCCATTTGTTGTAAGCGATACTTCCTTTATACCATCAATCCCTTTTATCATGGAAACGAGATTATCCAAATGTTTTCTAACGAGTGGCTCGCCGCCTGTAAGTTTGACCTTTGAAATACCGAGATTTGAAGCTACCTTTAGAAAAAACGAGATATCTTCGTATGTTAGGAGATACTCCATAGGTTTCCATTTTATACCATTCTTCGGCATGCAGTATATACATCTGAAGTTGCACCTATCGGTTACAGAAATCCTTATATAATTGATTGTTCTTCCAAATTTATCGACTAACTGTTCCATATCGCCACCATTGTTTTAAAATGCTCCCTGTCATTATTTAATACATCCGAAACGCTAACAAACCCTTGAGCTTTTATACTTTTTATCTTGTTTATATTATTAAGTTTTATACCACCTATCAAATATGCAGGATATTTTGATATTTCAACCATCTTTTTTGTATTTTCAAGCCCAAGGGGTTCGTAAGCGTCATCCTTTGTTGTCGTATAAAAAACCGGGCCGATGCCTATATAATCACAACAATCTGCATCCATCACTCCTTCTATACTGTGGGTACTCAAACCTATTATAAAATCACCTGGAACTATTTTCCTAATTTCACAAACAGGCAAATCCTTATCGCCGACATGAACACCGTCAGCTTTAACAATTAAAGCAAGATCGACCCTGTCGTCTATTATGTAAATAATATCTTTGCCCTTTACCATATCTTTTATCCTCAAAGCCTCTTCATATTTTTCTCTGTCGGTTTTATATTTACATCTGTATTGAATTATTTTAGCGCCAAACTCTATCAATTTTTCTGCAGACTTTATTGAGCCATACCTCTCATCTGTTACCCCGTAAAATCCCTTTGGCAAATCCATCTCGCCACCTCGTATAGATTATCAAAAACCGCTTTGGCTTTTGTTTGTTTCTTTATAAGATTACCATATCCCGTAGTTACAAGTAAAGGCGTTATACCTGCATTCAACCCGAGTTCTACATCGCTCTCCTTATCACCTACTACAAAGGACTTATTCCTATCTATACCGAATTTTTCAATAGCTCTATCAATCATACCGGTTTTTGGCTTTCTGCATGAACAGTTATCATCCGGCTTATGTGGACAAAAATAGAAATCATCAATCAAACCTCCAAGCATGTCATTTATAACTTTATGTGTTTTCTTAACAAAATCCTCACCAAAATATCCCCTTCCAATTCCTGATTGATTACTTACTACTATTAACTTAAAACCACACTCTTTCAATATTTGCAAACCCTCCTTTGCGAATGGCGTGAGTTTTATATCCTCGAATCTGTTTAGATAGTTTACATCCTCTATGATTGTTCCGTCTCTATCCAAAAATATGGCTTTTACTTCCATCTATTATGTATCCAAAAATATTTTTCCGGATCATTTTTTATCCAATTTTCAAATCTTTCGTATACCTTTTTCATTGTATTTTTAATTTCCCTATTAAAATCATCTGATTGTTTGGCAAAAATAGGCTTTTCTATAACTATTTCAAAACGGTCACTGTATTCCTTCATATAAGCCGGCAGGATAGGCACACCGAGTCTGTAGGAAAAAATAGCAATAGCCTCACTCACTCTTGCCTTCCTGTTAAAAAAATCTATTTTAAATGAGTCGTCGCTTGAGGCTTGGTCAACTAAAACACCGAGTGTCTTATTTTGTCTAAGCAGTTTAGCAAAACTAAATACACTTAATCTTGAAGATAGGATTTTATTGCCGCAAGACGACCTTGCAGATTCAACAAGCTGATCAGCCTTTTTTGCATCCAGTGGTCTAACCATAATATTAATCGGCTCACACAGAAATGCAAAAGAACATGCCAACATTTCCCAATTTCCGAAATGTGCCGTTGTGAAAATAATGCCTTTGTTTAGAGATTTTGCATAATGATAGTTTTCAATACCCTTTATTGTTACATGTTTTTTTATAAAGTCTTCACTGCCAAGATACTTAACGTTTAATGCCACCATTTTCGCAAAGTACAGATATGTTCTTATGGCCGTTTTTTTATAGTTACCTTTGATAGCCAATTTTATATTCTCACAAGCCAACCTTCTCCTTTTAGGCAAAGCAATATAAACAATGAACATAACAAAAGAAAAAAACAGATTTAGAAAGCCAAGCGGCATAGATCTTAAAAGCCTGAAAACAGATTTAATCATTTCAGCAAACCCTCATAAACAGATTCGAGTTTGTCTATCTTCTTCTCTATTGTGAGATTTTTTTTTGCAAATTCGTAAGCCCTATCTATAACACCATTTTTATTCGGATAATTATAGACCATAATCATGGCGTTTGATAGAGATTCAACAGTAGGTTCGCATAAAAAACCCCTGCCCTCATCGAGCAGTTCCGGAATTCCACCTACATCTGTTCCAAGCACAATAGTTTTATAAAAAAAAGCCTCTATTGCGACATTGGGAAAGCTCTCTTTCAAAGAAGGAATAACAAGACAGTCAAATCCGTTTATCAGCTCAGCAGCATTATCTTGAAATCCAAGTATCCTTACATCTCTTTCAATACCCAACTTAGCAGCTTTATTGCTCAATCTTTCAGTATCCTTACCGATAAAGACAAGTAGAGCATTCTCCCTGTTATTAATTTTGGCAAAAGCTCCCATTAAGATATCATGACCCTTGTATTCCGAGTAGTTGCCCACTATACCAAAAATAAATTTATCGTCGCTGCACAGCTGTTTTTTTGCCTCACTCTTTGATATCTTGCTCAAATTCTCACTGTTTATTGCACTGTATACAACACTTATTTTCTCTGGTTTTACAAAATATTTTACAAGCACATTCTTAACAGCGTGTGAGTTTGCAACAAACATATTAACACGCGGATTGAGATATTTAAAAATATTAGACGCAGGAAATATAACACTCCTTTGCACAACAAGTTTCTCTTTCTTTCTACCCAATAGTGATAAAAGTCCTATTTTATGCCCTTTTGAGTGGTGGGTGTGGACAATATCAATCTTATTGGATTTTAAAAAGTTTCTGATTATTTTTGCAGAGTGCAAAGTCCTTTCTTCGTCTATAAAAACAAAATCAAAATTGCCACCTTTCAGTTTTTTGTGTATAGGTGAGTCTTTTACGCATGCAACATGTACGCTATGTCCCCTTCTTTTCAATTCAAAAGAGTTTAGCAATACCTGATTGACACCACCTGAAAAATTCGTGGCGGATTCAACTTGAAGTATATTCATTCTCTGTTTGCCTGTTTTTCTATAAAGTCAGCTATCGAATCAATGTCATTTATATCAATTGCAGCAACCCCAAAATCCTTGTCTAATTCATCTGTGGCTACCATAATAATATTTTTCACACCATTTTCTATTAAATATTGATAGTTTGTATCTTTTCTGTGCACCTCTATTTTTGGTATATCCTCAAGCTTATATCCCTCTATAAAAACAATATCACAATCACTAAACATATCCTTTATATCGTCAAGCGGCACTTCGTATGTTCTGTCTTCTATTAACGCAAATTTTTCCATCGAAGATAGAACAATTTTCTTCGCGCCGGCATGTTTTAAACGATATGAATCTTTGCCCGGATAATCTATCTCAAAAGAATGTGCATCATGCTTTATTGCACCAACAACTTTGCCTTTTTTATAAAATAACATAATCAATTTTTCTATAAGTGTTGTTTTACCGCTGCCAGAATGACCCACAAAACCTATAAAATATGGCCCCATTTTAACCTCCAAGCTATTTATAACCTTTATTTTTTTGTCTGTAAAGTATGAAGTATATAGAATATTATTTGTATAACAAGGCCACTACATAGTGTATAGTTTCTTATCAAGTTCTTGAAACGAATATGACCCGTTACCCATTCTCAAAGATAATGTTTTAAGAATATAAAAAGCTCATTTGCAAAAAACTCTTAAAATATGTAGCTTTTTTTAAAATAGAATAGGTGACGGGTTGATAAGAAATTGTAAGAGCATTATTTTATTGCTCTGCAGTGGTCTCATAGTATGATTTTACTGCTATGATTTGAGAGAATATATAATGTTAATTATATAACCTTTATTTCAACCTTTTTATTCAGCAAGTCATCTATTTTCCCTTTATATTCCACAAGAATTATAAAGGCTTTTGTGGAGGGTTTATCTCTGTTCCTTGATCTTGCGGAATCTAATTTTGATCTTGTTCTCCTGATAGCAACGATTTTCCCGTTAAAAACCCTACTTTTATTATCCGCATCTCCTTTTTGAAGTTTGTTTATTTTATAAATATTAGGGACTCTTATATCTATCATAAAAACCTCCTGCTAATATTTATATAATATATCGGACTAAATTAAGGAATTAATAAATTGTTTAATTTAGATAATTATTCCTTGCTTATATTATAGATAGAATTAAGGAATATGCTATAAAAAACATATTTTGCCTTTATAGCATATCAGCAATGTTATTCTACCTTCAAAACCTCTTTTATGGCCTGTCTAAAAGAATCTTTTGGTATAGCGCCAACAGCCATTTGCGGCTGTTCATTCAGGGGAATAAATAAAATCGAGGGTATACTTTGAATCCCAAATAAAGAAGCGATATCCTGTTCTTCGTCCACATTCAATTTATAGAAATTAATCTTTCCGTCATACTCTTTTGTCAACTCTTCAATAATTGGGGCAACCATCTTGCACGGAGCGCACCAGTCGGCGTAGAAATCTATTATACAGGGTAGATTCCCCTCAAATTTCCAATCCTTGTTTTCTTCATAATTAAACACCTTTTCTTTAAAACTTTCCTTCTTCAACTGTTCTGTCATAAAAACTCCTTCAACAAAAAATACTCGTATTATTTATACAGTATTGAGTCTAAATTGTCAAATTTTACAAAAGCTTATAATTCAAATATCCGTAAAATTAGATACATAAACAAAAAAATTTAAGTAATACTGCCCTGATTTTTATTCTAACAAATCCTGTATACTATTTATATAACCTCTATCTCCTTTGTTCTTCTATAGTATCTTAAAACAAGTATCTTAACCATATCGTTAAATACAAACCAAACAAGTGCGTATATCCACATAAATATTGCCCATCTTAAGCCTATGGGTATCATTATACCAAAACCGAAAATAGCTATTATAGTTCCTATTACCCTTGTTGAAAATGTGGCACCAAACAGCAGCCAGGACGGATAAGGTTTTTTAAAAAACCACTCGTCTATTCTTGTATTATAAATTGTTCCATGACCTGCAATGACCATTTTTGCAAAGAATATAGACTGAACGAAACCAATCCATTTATTTTTATCATGTATGTCAACCCATTGTGGTATGTGCGGCATAATAGATATACCCTGGGGATGCGAATACAGATATATCATGACAATATAGAAAATTGCAAAGCTGCTTAGAACACCAGCTATACCAAGCCAACTGGACAAAACAAGCATCTCATGCATATCCCATCTGATTGGCTTTTTTCGTATTTTTGTGTTGTCGTAAGCAATGGATAGTATCGGTATATCGTTTAGAAGGGCAAGTACAATTATCATTATCGAGGTTAAAGGATAAAAATTAAAAACAGCTATGGCAAGAGTCATAAATATCACTATCCTGATTGTCTCTGCAATCCTGAATACAGCATAGCTTTTCATGCGCTCAAAGGTAATACGTGCCTCTTTTATGGCATCTACTATAACCCTCAGCCCAGGCGATGTAAGCACTATATCAGCTGCCGCCTTTGCTGCGTCCGTTGCGCCTGAAACAGCTATACCCGTATCAGCTTTTTTTAACGCCGGTGCATCATTTACGCCGTCTCCTGTCATTCCTACAATATGATTTGCCTTCTGTAACTCGTCTACGATAAAATATTTATCCTCAGGTAATACTTGAGCAAAACCATTTGATTCTTCTATAATCTTTACAATTTCGCTTTCATGTCTTTTTACAGCGCCCTTTTGCAAAAGCCCACCTATTTGGTTTTCCACCTCTTTTGATATCTGCTTTGCCTTTATTTTGGCTGTTTCTTCATCCACGTCAAGGGATTTTAAAAGTGCCTTGCTTATAATCTCCGATAATATTATATACTCTTCATACGATTCATTTTTTAACTCTTTAATTGAGTATAGATTCTCGCCTATATTCAAGATGCTTGATATGTATTTTGCCACTGCTATGTTGTCACCCGTAACCATTTTTACTTCTACACCCTTTTCTTGCGCTTCTTCTATTGCCTCTTTTGAATCCGTCCTGGGCGGGTCATATAGCGGTATAAGACCTAAAAAGTTAAATTTTTCGTCACCTTCATATTTAAATGCAACACCTATGGTTCTAAAACCGTTTTGAGCAAATTCCTCAACCTTTCTATATGCAAATTCTTTCTCATCTTCGTTTAGGTTGCTCATTTCTATGATAACCTGAGGAGCTCCCTTTGTTACGATATTCGTTTTAGAATCAACTTTTATGGTTGCCTGAGTCCTTTTTATTACAGGGTCAAATGGAATAAATTTTACAAACTCATAATTCGGCATTTTGAAATTGTTTTTGTCAGCATATTCAAAAAGTGGTTTTTCAATAGGGTCATTATTCTCTTTCTTGCTTGCAAATAAGGCATTGATAAAAAGTTCTTCTTCCGTGTGTGTCTTAAAAACAAATGGTTTGCCTACAGCCATTTTGTTTTGTGTTAGGGTTCCCGTTTTATCCGAGCAGAGAATGTCCATACCCGCCATCTCTTCAATGGCTGCAAGACGGCTGACTATAGTCTGTTTTTTTGCTAAGTTTACGGCGCCCACCGCCATAACAACTGTCAGGACTGTTGGCAGGGCAACAGGTATTGCAGCAACAGTCAAAACAAGCGAAAATTCAAGCAACTCAAATATAGGCTCGTGCCTTCTTACACCTACAAATATAATTATGCCAACCATTAAAGTAGTAATAATTATCAGATAGTTTCCAACATTTATTACCATCTTCTGGAAATGGCTTCTTTTGCCGGCTTCGGCTTTTGCCACAAGGCCAACTGTTTTTCCAAAGTATGTATTTTTCCCAATGCCAACAACCAAAGCCATCATTTCTCCCTGTTTTACAATGGAGTTTGAGTATGCTATGTCACCTGCTTTTTTGGCAACAGGTAGGCTCTCTCCTGTTAAAACGGATTGGTCAACCAATAAAAAATCACCACCGCCTACAAGCTTAACATCCGCAGGTATAATGTCGCCTATTTTTATTTTGATCATGTCTCCTATGGTCAGACTTTTTGCTTCAATGATTTTCCACTCTCCGTCCCTGAGAACCGTAGCCTTTCGTGCAAGTTTTTTCTTTAGAACTGCAATTGCATTTAGGGCTTTATGCTCCTGGTAAAAGTCTAATCCAGCGTTGACAAATAGCATAATCATGATAATCACGAAATCTTCCCATTTCCTAACAAGAGCGCTCAAGATGGCAGCTATCTCTATCATCCACGGTATTGGGCCCCAAAACCTTCTCAAAATTCTATGCCAGAGCGGCTCTTCTCGTTCCGAAATCTCGTTATATCCGTATTTGGATAATCTTCTACTTGCCTCTTCCTCAGTAAGTCCCTTTTGTATATCCGTTTGAAGCTCACTTACCAATTTATCAACAGGTGTGTTTTTAGCATCTTCTACATTCATAATTTTACCACCTTCTAATAAATCTTTACTGCTTTAGCTTTACATTAAATGTTATAGCCTGTATGTTGCAGTTGTCAATATAAAAAACGCTCTACCTGAAATGAATACATTTTCGCGTAATTTATACATAAAAATGTATCTTTAGATTAAGAACTTAGCTTTTCCTTTAAGGTTAGTGCCATCTTTGCTGTAATACCATTTATCGATGCAATATCATCCACAGATGCATTTTTTATATTCTCTATAGAACCAAACTTTTCAAGCAGAGCCTCTTTCCTTTTCTGTCCTATAAATTTTATTCCATCGAGAATGCTTGACAATGTGCTGTTTTTTCTTTTTAATCTGTGATATGAAATAGCAAAACGGTGTGCTTCATCCCTTAATTTTTGAAAAAGCATCAACACATCCTTATCAACATCTATAGCTCCACCCTTAAAATATATAGTATCCTCAACATCGCCCTTATCTCTGTTTGCAACCCCATCAACCTTCTGCTTGGCTATACCGACAATGCTGTATTTTTTAAATACTGTGGCAGCTACATTAACCTGTATCATACCGCCGTCAACGAGAACCATATCGGGTAGTTTTTTATTCTCTCTTAAAAGCAGTTGCTTGTGCCTCAGTAGTGTTTCTTTCATGGCTTGCGATTCAAATTTTGCGTTTAATGAATATCGCCTATACATATCCTTTTCAAAACCATTTATTGAATATCGCACAACCCCGCTTACAACATTTTCAAAACCCAGATGAGATACATCAACAACATCAATAATGTATGGCGTTTTTACAAAACCAAATATCCTACGAATTTTATTAAATATATCCAAATTTGCCCGCAGGTTCTTTATATGTATATCTATTGCCATCTTTGCATTCTTTTTTGCAAGTTCAACAAGTGCTTTTTTCCTACCCTTTTTGGGCACAATAATATGCGGCTTTTTGCCAAACTCTGCTATAGCATTGGATACTGTTTGTATATTCTCCAAATTATCAACAAGTATAGTGTCTGGTATAATCTGACCGGATGAGTAGTACTGCACAATAAAGCTACTTTTTATCTCGTTGTCCATAGCA
The DNA here is from genome assembly GCA_964522785.1 of uncultured Desulfurellales bacterium. Taxonomy (GTDB): domain Bacteria; phylum Campylobacterota_A; class Desulfurellia; order Desulfurellales; family Hippeaceae; genus S144-51. Next base: position 1,444 of record CAZFWO010000022.1, on the reverse strand, counting down.
CCTTCATAAAAGAAATAGTTTCTGTTGCCTATAATATTTGAAAAACGAATATTGATTATATATGCACACATTGCTATATCTTTTTGCTCAAATACTATGACATCTACAAAATCCTCATCTATTTCACTCACCCTCTGCTTGTTTTCCAATATCTCTATAGCCTTAAGCTTATCCCGTATTTCTATGGCTTTTTCAAAATCCTCATTTTTAACGCTTTCTTTGAGTTCAAGTTTAAGTTTGTTTTTTAACGGCGCCGGTTTTGATAAAAGCTTTTTTATCTCATCAATCATATTCATATAATCGTCTCTATCTATATATCCTGCACACGGTGCCGAGCATCTACCCATCTGGTAGTAGATGCACGGAGTATTTGCATGCTGACAGCTCTTATCGTTTTTCTGAGCTATTTTGTATGAAGATTTAAGCAGCTTTATGAGTTTTTTAAGTTTATCAGCTGGAGTAACAGGTCCAAAATAGAAATCCTTTTTATTCTTTATCCTTCTTGCTATAAATAATCTCGGATATTTCTCACTTAAACTTATACGAAGATAGGGGTAGCTCTTATCGTCCCTTAAGACAATATTGTAGGGAGGTCTGTATTCCTTTATAAGGTTGGATTCAAGCAGCAGAGCCTCTATCTCACTACCAACAACAATAAGTTCAATACTCTTGGCTTCATTTACCATAGATAGTTTAAACACATCAAGCCTGCTGCTATCCAGGTATGTTCTTACCCTATTTCTCAACTTTTTTGCTTTGCCTACATACAAAATCTCGTTTTCGATTGACCTTATAATGTATACGCCTGTTTCCTGTGGTACATCAGCTATAAGTTTACTGTTTTCGAATATGTCCAATACGATACTCATTTAAAAAATACACAAAGCCATACAGCAGGTTTTGATGTACATACAACACGGTGTTTTTCATGCGGTTTTATAATTAAATAGTCGCCATTGCTCAATTCTACATCTCTATCAACAAATTCCAACTTAGCTTTTCCTTTAATAAGTATAACAAATTCATATTTATTTTGGTCATACCAAAAATTTTCAGGTGAGGTTTGGCCATTTGAAACTATGCGCTCTATTTTTATATTACCATTCTTAAATATTGTTTCAAAGATTTCATCATCAGATGGCAAGATTTCAGATAAAATGTTATTTTTAATGTCGCATAACATAGTTTTAAATCTTACATAAATAGGCAGCTAAAGTAAAGATAAAGCAAAGAACATTCTGGGTTTTGGGTTTTGGGTTTTGGGTACTGGGTACTGGGCTCAACTGTTTGAGTTTATTTTTCACAAACCTGCTGTTATTTTCTTTATGGTAACTGACATTACGCAAAAAGTGCTTAGTGAGACTACTGCACAGTGATGAAATAATGCTATACAATTTCTTATCAAATTCTCTCAACTCAGAATGAATTTTTTAACGATGAATTT
>CAZFWO010000021.1:0-15047 GCA_964522785.1 uncultured Desulfurellales bacterium | reverse complement strand
CTGTCGGTGCCGGTGTTATTACCGAGATAATAGAGTAAGGGGACGAAGGAAGATGCGAGAATTGGTAACGTTGGCTTGCAGTGAGTGTAAAAGAAAAAATTATACCAGTACAAGAGATAAAAAGCAAAATAAGGAAAAGCTTGAACTGAAAAAATATTGTCCGTTTTGTAAAAAGCATACTGTACATAAAGAGGTAAAATAGGCCAGTAGCTCCAATTGGTAGAGCGGCGGTCTCCAAAACCGTTTGTTGGGGGTTCGAGTCCTCCCTGGCCTGCCAAAACTATTATGATTAAAAAAATTTTTGGTTTTTTAGAAGAAGTTAAGTTAGAATTTAAAAAGGTTGTCTGGGCAGGTAAAAAGGAAGTAACAACGGCTACTATATCTGTATTGGGATTCGTGGTTATAGTTGCAATTATACTCAGTATTCTTGATTACTTTCTATCGATAGGCCTTCAGTCTTTATTTAAATAAAATATTTAGGAATAATAATGAGCGATTTTAAGTGGTACGCTATCCATACACAGGTTGGATATGAGGAGAAAGTTAAATCTATGCTTCAAAACAAGATAGATGATGAAGGTCTGAGTGAATATGTGGAGGATATCTTTGTGCCTTTTGAAGAGGTTATTGAGATAAAGAAGAATAATAAAAAGGAAATGGTTAAAAAGTGTCTTTACCCCAGCTATGTTTTTATTAAAGCAAAGATGAATGACAAGTTGTACAATGCTGTAAAAAGAATGTCTTTTATTTCTGGTTTTGTAGGCTATAGAAATCAGCCTGCGCCGCTGGACGATAAAGAGGTTAAGGATATTTTTGCAAGAATAGAGAGTTCCAAAGAATCACCGAGGCTTTCAGTTTCATTCGAGCACGGAGAAAATGTCAGGGTTTTGGATGGTCCTTTTGCTAATTTTACCGGTAGTGTAGAGGATGTGGATGTAGACAAGGGTAGATTGAAAATTCTTATCAGTATTTTTGGCAGATCTACTCCTGTTGAATTAAATTATAATCAAGTAGAAAAAGTGGAAGATTAAAGGAGTTTGTTAGATGGCTAAAGAAATGATGGCTCAAATTAAGCTTCAGATAGAAGCGGGAAAAGCTTCGCCGGCTCCGCCTGTCGGTCCTGCTTTAGGACAGCATGGTGTCAACATCATGGATTTTGTTAAAAAATTTAACGATGCTACAAAGGATAAGAATGATATTATACCTGTAATAATAACCGTTTATAAGGATAGGTCTTTTGATTTTGTAACAAAGACGCCACCTGCCAGTTCTTTAATTAAAAAAGCATTGAAGTTGGAAAAGGGTTCGAGTGACTCAGCAAGGCAGAAGGTCGGCAAAATTTCTAAAGATAAGCTTGAAGAGATAGCAAAAGTAAAACTCCCTGATTTGAATACAAACGATATTGAAAGTGCCATGAAAATTATAGCCGGCACTGCAGTGAATATGGGAGTGGAAGTAGAAGAATTTTAATTTTAGAAGATTTACCACGCCTTTGTAGGTAAGTGGGAGCCAGTAAAGGAGTATAGACAATGGCGAAAAAAGGAAAAAAGTATACGGAAGCGTTAAAGAAGTACGACTATCTTAAAGAATATTCGATAAGTGAAGCTCTCTCAATATTGAAAAGTATAGCTTATGCAAAGTACGATGAGACAGTTGAAGTTCATATGAGACTTGGTGTTGACCCCAAGCATTCAGACCAATTGGTCAGGGGTTCTGTTTCTTTGCCGAATGGTACGGGGAAAACCGTACGTATTTTGGTATTTGCCAAAGGCGAAAAGGTGAAAGAGGCAGAAGAAGCTGGAGCTGATTATGTAGGAGCGGACGATATGGCTCAAAAGATTGCCAAAGAAAATTGGTTGGGGTTTGACAAGGTAATAGCTACGCCTGATATGATGGGTGTTGTTGGTAAACTTGGTAAAATATTGGGACCAAGGGGCTTAATGCCCAATCCAAAAATAGGGACTGTTACATTTGATGTTGCAGATGCTGTAAAAAGGTCAAAAGCCGGCGAGATAGAGTTCAGGGTTGACAAAACTGCTAATATACATGCCGGTGTAGGTAAGAAATCTTTTGGAGATGAGCAACTGAAAGAAAATATTATGGCTTTGTATGAAGCCGTTATTAAAGCTAAACCTGCAACAAGCAAGGGTAAATATATAAAATCTTTTTATATTGCAACTACCCATTCCCCGAGCGTTAAGGTTGATGTGCAATCAATATAATTTATATATAAACAATTTAAGAGGTCAAAGACTGTGGGTAGTGTGAAGCTTTAAATTATTGTGCCTGCACGAGACTTTAGTTTTTGACCCACCTAAAGAAAGGAGGGGTGTATTGAAGAAAGAGAGAAAATTAGAGCTCTCTCAAAAGCTTTCGGAACAACTTAAGGGTGTGACTTCTGTCTTTGTGTTAAACTACTCCGGATTGACTGTACAGCAGATGGAAGATATCAGAAACAGCATAAAAGAATCTAATGCTACATTTAATGTTATTAAAAACAGTGTAGTTAAGAAAGCAATAGAGGGCAGTGGATGGGAATCATTGAGAGATTATCTCAAGGGTACGAATGCTTTTGCTTTTAGCTCAGAGGATCCTGCTGTGGTTGCCAGGGTATTGGTCGGCAAGGCTAAAGAACATAAAAAGTTAAAAATTAAATATTGTTCTTTAAACGGACATGTTATTGATGCTAAGCAGATTGAAGCATTGAGCAAGCTTCCGCCCAAGGAGATATTGGTTGCTCAGTTGCTTGGAACCATGAAAGCACCTATAAGCGGATTTGTGAATGTGCTTGCAGGCAATATAAGAAAATTGATGTATGCCTTAAAAGCTATTGAAGAAAAAAAAGAAATGAATAAACAGGGGGTTTGAAAAGATGGCAGATATTACAAAAGAAGATGTTGTAGCATTTATAGAAAATATGACAGTTGTGGAGTTAGCAGAATTTGTTAAGGAATTGGAAGATAAATTTGGAGTAAGTGCTGCTGCGCCTGTTGCTGCTGTTGCTGCTGCGCCTGCTGCTGGAGGAGAGGCAGCTGAGGCAAAAGAGCAGACAGAGTTTGATGTTATTTTAAATAAAGCTGGAGACAGAAAGATTCAGGTTATTAAAACGGTAAGAGAGATAACAGGATTAGGCTTGAAAGAAGCCAAAGCCTTGGTGGATGCCGCGCCTAAGGCTGTTAAGGAAAAAATAAGCAAAGAAGAGGCTGAAGCCGTTAAGGCCAAATTGGATGAAGCTGGCGCAGAAGTAGAAATTAAATAGTTATTTTTTACAGGGTTATGCTTGGGAAAGGGGCTATTTATGTCTCTTTCCCTTTTTTCATACTTTTAAAATAAAATAAAAGACGAGGTGAATAATGGCTGAACCTCTTAAGTTAGACTATAGATTGCGTGTCAATTTTAGTAAGACAAAAAAGGTTTTGGATATACCTGACATATTAAGGCTTAATATAGGTTCCTTTAGTAGCTTTTTAGATAAAAGCAGTAAAAAAGAAAAAAATTTGGATAATGCTTTTAAATCCGTTTTTCCTATAGATGATATTCATGGAAGATTAAGATTAGAGCTTGTAGACTGGGAAATCAAAGAACCTAAATATGACCCGGATGAGTGCAAGATAAAGAGTCTGTCATATACTGGTAACTTGACCATGAGAGTTAGATTGACTGCCTGGGATGTGGACGAAATTACAGGTGAAAAGCTAAATGTGAAAGATGTAAAAGAGCAGGATATTTACGTAGGTGAAATTCCTTTAATAACCGATTCCGGTAGCTTCATTATAAACGGTGTTGAAAGGAATATCGTAGGGCAACTTCACAGATCTCCGGGTGTTATTTTTAAGAAGGTCTCAGAGTTTGCAGGCAAGGGCCAGTTTTACGGCCAGATAATACCTGAGCGTGGTAGTTGGGTTGAATTTGAAACGGATACCAAAGATGTGTTATATACAAGAATAGATAGAAAGAAAAAATTTCCTGCTACAATACTACTCCACGCTTTAGGATTTAGTGAAAATGAGATTTTAAAATTATTCTACAATACGGTAAACATAAAAATAAAAGATGGAAAAATATCGGCTAGGGTAAATGAAAATATTATTGGATTTGTATTGGATGAAGATATATCAACAGAAGACGCTACTTTCTCAAAGGGCAAAAAGATAACAAACAGATTATTCAGAGATTTGGTTAAAAATGGTGTTGAGTATGTAGCGATAAAAGAATCGGATTTGAATAACAAGTATTCGGCATCCTTGCTTGAAGTGAAGGACGATAAGGTCGAAACCGGAGTATCTGTTTTATTAAATGTAGGCAGCAGGATTGATTCTGAAGTTTTGAGTGTTATTAAGAAATACAATACGGAATTCGATGTTGTATATTCAAAGTACGACGACTATCTTGTACTGAACACACTTTTAAGCGGGCGTGAAGTTTTAAGAAAAAAGAAGCTGCTCATAGAGGGCAGTGTTGATACGACAGAGTTGTCAAAAATCTTTATTCATACACTTATAAGGCCGGGTGAACATACTTCTTTGGACGATGCTGAAAAGTTTTTTGAAAATCTGTTCTTTAATCCAGACAAATACGATATTTCATTAGAGGGAAGAATAAGACTGAATGAAATATTTAGTATAGATATACCTCATGATGTTAGGACTCTCACCAAAGATGATCTAATTGGTATTGTCAACCAGATAGTACTTTTGGAAAACGATCAGATTTTGCCAGATGATATGGACAGCTTATCCAATAGAAAGGTAAATCTGGTAGGTGATCAGCTTTATAAAGAGGTAAGAAGTGGACTGCTCAGGATGCAGAGGCTTATTAAAGATAAGATGATAATGAGGGATTTAGAAGGCATTACACCATATGATATAATTAACACCAAGCCAGTTGCAGCTTCCATAAAGGAGTTTTTTGCGACAGGGCAGCTTTCGCAGTTTCTTGATCAAACCAATATTTTATCAGAGATTTCTCATAAGAGAAGACTGTCTGCTTTGGGTAGTGGCGGATTAACAAGAGAGCGTGCCGGTTTTGAGGTAAGGGATGTACATCCTACACATTATGGAAGGATTTGTCCTATAGAAACACCTGAGGGACCTAATATAGGTTTAATATCTTCACTATCTGTTTATGCAAGAATAAATGAATTCGGTTTTATAGAAACACCTTACAGGATAGTTGAAAACGGTGTTGTAACAAATAAAATAGCCTATTTTACGGCATCTAAAGAAAAAGGCCATGTAATTGCTCAGGCATCGGCTCCTTTAAATGAGGATGGTTCTTTTAAGAATGAATACGTGTCAGCAAGAAAGGATGGCGAATTCTTGATTGTGAAAAACAGTGAAGTAGATTTAATGGATGTCGCCCCTAACCAAATAACATCGGTTGCAGCGGGATTAATACCATTTTTAGAGCATGATGATGCAAACAGGGCATTAATGGGCTCAAATATGCAAAGGCAGGCTGTTCCATTGATGAGATCGGAGGCACCACTGGTTGGAACTGGAATGGAGTATATTGCCGCAAAGTATTCAAGATATGCCATTACGGCAAAAAGAGCCGGTAGAGTTTCAAGAATAGATGATAAAATATATATATTATGTAAAACAAAAGACGGCTACTATGAAATAGACGAATATAAACTAAAAAAGTTTATTAGATCGAATCAGGATACCTGTTTTTCACAGGTACCTGTTGTGGATGTCGGTGATTATGTAGAGAAGGATCAGATTATAGCAGATGGCCCTTCTATGGATAAAGGTGAACTTGCTCTCGGGAAAAACCTTGTTGTTGCCTTTGTACCATGGAGAGGTTATAATTACGAAGACGGCGTTACAATATCCAGGCGAGTAGTTGAAGAGGATATGTTTACATCTATTCATATAAAAGAGTTTAGCGTATATGTAAGAGATACCAAATTTGGGCCTGAAGAAATAACATCGGATATACCAAATGCCTCAAGTGAGATATTAAAGAACCTGGACAAAAATGGTATTGTTAGAGTTGGGGCATATGTAAAGCCGGGCGATATACTTGTCGGCAAGGTAACACCTAAGGCTGAAACGCATTATTCTCCCGAGGAAAAACTATTGAGGGCTATCTTTGGTGAAAAGGCTGCCAACGTTTCGGATTCTTCACTACGTGTACCTCCGGATGCAAATGGTATAGTTTTGGATGTTAGGATATTGAGAAGAAGGGGTACGCCGAAAAATCCGAGAGAAAAGGAGATTGTAGAAGAGGAAAAACAGAAAATAAAGAATGATCTCGATAATAAACTCTCTCTTTTGCATAAGATGAAGATTGAAAACTTAAAAGAAAATGTTGTAAACACAAAGTTAGTCAAAGATATAAAGGTTGGTGGTAAGAGTTTTAATAAGGGTTATGTTTTGGGTAAGGACGATGTTGAAGGCTTTAAAGAGAAGGATCTTTTAAAATTACTGCCTGATAGCTTTGAATTGGATGAATTTGAGAGACACTACAGGCGAGTCGAAAAATCTTTTACGGACTATTACGCTGAAAAGCTTAAAAATATTGAAAGGGATAGTGAGTTGCCGCCGGGCGTTATGTCTACTGTAAATATATATGTGGCAACAAAAAGGAAGCTGTCTGTAGGTGATAAAATGAGTGGTAGACATGGGAATAAGGGTGTTGTTTCGAAAATACTACCTATTCAAGATCTACCGTTTTTGGAAAATGGAGAGGCTGTAGATATAGTGCTGAATCCTCTTGGTGTTCCTTCAAGAATGAATATCGGACAGATAATGGAAACGCACCTGGGGTGGTTATCTAAGGGATTGGGTAAGAAGATAGATTTAATGATAAGAGAGAATAAAAAGGACATGCTGAGAAAATATTTAAAGGATATATTCAACTCGAACGATGCTGAAAAAATGATAGATTCTTTAAGTGACGATGAATTGGACAGATATGCCAAGGAATGGAGAAATGGTGTTCATTTTGCAAACCCCGTATTTGAGGGTGCAAAAGAAGATGATATGGAATATTTGAAAAAACTTTCGGGGATAAAGGTTCTTAAAAGTGACCTATACGACGGTGTCACGGGTGAAAAATTTTTAGAACCTGTAACCGTTGGGGTTATGTATGTTTTAAAATTACACCATTTGGTTGACGACAAGGTTCATGCAAGAAGTATTGGCCCCTACTCTTTGGTTACCCAGCAGCCGCTCGGAGGAAAAGCTCAGTTCGGAGGGCAGCGTTTCGGAGAGATGGAGGTGTGGGCGCTGGAGAGTTATGGTGCAAGTTACTCTCTGCAGGAAATGCTGACAGTAAAATCCGACGATGTAAGTGGAAGAAATAAAGCATATGAATCGATAGTGAAAGGAAAACCCATACCCTTAGGAGGAGTTCCTGAATCGTTTAATGTGCTTGTTAAAGAGATGCAGGCGCTGTGTTTAGACGTTGAACTTCTTAAGAATATAAGAAGAAAATAGGGGGAATATATATGTTTACCGTATTAAAAAGCAAGCCTAAGTCTTCCAAAGATTTTGATGCAATAAGGATAAAATTGGCTTCCCCAGACAAGATCAGGCAGTGGAGTCATGGAGAAGTTAAAAAAGCTGAGACTATTAACTATAGAACCTTCAAGCCGGAAAGGGACGGCTTGTTTTGCGCTAAGATATTTGGTCCGATTAAGGATTATGAATGTTTGTGCGGAAAGTATAGAAGGATTAAGTATAAAGGGGTTGTTTGCGAAAAGTGCGGTGTTGAAGTAACCGAATCAAAGGTCAGAAGAGAAAGGATGGGACATATAGAATTGGCCGCACCTGTCAGCCATATTTGGTATCTGCGTTCTGTTCCGAGTATCATGTCATCCCTTCTTGATATAAAGTTAAAGGATTTGGAAAGAGTTGTATACTATGAATCGTATATAGTCGTAGAAAGTGAAGTGGAGGAATTGCCCGTAAAAACGGTTTTAAATGAGGTAAATTACAGGGCATATGTGGAGCAGTACGGTGTAAGGTTTGTTGCCGAAATGGGTGCTTCTGCTATTCAGAAGCTGCTGAAAAAGATAGATTTAGACGTTTTGATTATTGAGCTTAAAGATGAATTAGAGGCTACAAAATCGGAGGCAAAGAAAAAGAAGATAACAAAAAGAATGAGATTGGCTGAACAGTTTAGAAGAAGCGGCAATAAACCCGAATGGATGATACTGGAAGTATTGCCTGTTTTACCGCCGGATTTAAGGCCGCTTGTGTCGCTTGAAGGTGGAAGGTTTGCTTCAAGTGATTTAAATGATCTGTACAGACGTGTTATTAATAGAAATAATAGGCTAAAGAGATTAGTAGAACTTGGCGCTCCTTCTATTATCGTTAGAAACGAAAAGAGAATGCTACAGGAAGCAGTCGATGCATTGATAGATAACGGAAGAAGAAAACAGGTGGTTAGAGCATCAAATAATAGACCTTTAAAATCTTTGAGTGAATCTATTAAAGGTAAAGAGGGACGTTTTAGAAGAAATTTACTTGGAAAAAGGGTTGACTATTCAGGACGTTCGGTAATTGTTGCAGGTCCTGAGCTTAGAATGGATCAATGTGGCTTGCCTAAAATTATGGCTTTGGAACTGTTTAAACCTTTTATCTATAACAAGTTAATAGAAGAAGGGCATGCAACTACGGTTAAATCTGCCAAAAAGATGGTTGAAAGAAAAGAACCCGAGGTTTGGAATATACTTGAAGAGATTGTGAGAGAGCATCCCGTTTTACTAAACAGAGCTCCAACTCTGCATAGGCTATCCATTCAAGCCTTTCATCCTATCTTGACAAATGAAAAGGCAATAAGACTGCATCCTTTGGTGTGTGCTGCATTTAATGCCGATTTTGATGGTGATCAGATGGCTGTCCATGTGCCTTTAAGTGTTGAGGCTCGTCTTGAATCCGAGGTTATTATGCTTTCTACGGAGAATGTTATTTCTCCTGCGCACGGCAACCCTATTGCCATGCCCAGTCAAGATATGGTTCTCGGTGTTTATTATATGACCAAGCCAAAGGATGAACAGAAGGGTGAAGGCATAGTATTTGCAAATATGGATGAAGCAAGAATTGCTTATGACAACAAGGTTTGCTCGCTGAATGCAAGGGTAAAAATAAGGATAGATAAAGAGATAATAGACACTACAGTAGGTAGAATACTGCTTTATGATATAGTTCCTAAAACCATTAACTTTAAGAGTGTCAACAGAACGTTTACAAAGAAAGAGTTAAATAAATTTATCTCTTATTTGTATAGAAATTACGATTTGCCTACCGTTGTGAGATTTTTGGATAATATAAAGAGTCTTGGGTTTGAAATGGCAAACAGGTCAGGTGTTTCTATATCAATTGAAGATATGGTGGTGCCGAAGGAAAAAAGCGAAATTATTGGCAGAGCAGAGGAAGAGATAAGAAAAATTCAGGATCAATACAGGCAAGGTTTGCTTACAGATTCAGAAAGATACAACAAATCCATAGATATATGGAGTACAACAACGGATATGATAGCCGATGCTATGATGAAACAGCTTGGCGGTGAATATGGAGAGAGCTTTAATTCCGTTTATATAATGGCAGATTCCGGCGCAAGGGGTTCTGCTCAACAGATGAGACAACTTGCAGGAGTAAGAGGATTAATGGCAAAACCGTCGGGAGATATTATAGAGACTCCTATTAAGTCAAACTTTAAAGAGGGTTTAACTGTTCTTGAATATTTTACTTCAACACATGGTGCAAGAAAAGGACTCGCCGATACAGCTCTAAAAACTGCCAATGCTGGATATTTGACAAGAAAATTGGTGGATGTTGCACAGGATGTTACTGTAACTATGGATGATTGTGGTACAACGGAGGGAATAGATGTTACAGCTATAAATGTGAACGGTGAGGAGATTGAATCTTTAGGAGACAGAATCTTGGGAAGAACAGCCGCCGAGGATGTAGTAGATCCGTTTACTAAGGAAGTGATAGTTAAGGACGGCGAAGAGATTGATGAGGAAAAAACTAAAAAGATAACGGATGCCGGCATAAGACAGGTTAAGATATACTCTGTACTGACGTGTAAGGCAGAACATGGGGTCTGCTCCAAATGTTACGGGAGAAATCTCGGAAGGGGTGGAAGAGTGGAACCGGGTGAGGCTGTAGGTATAGTAGCGGCACAATCAATAGGAGAGCCAGGAACTCAGCTTACACTTAGAACATTTCATGTTGGAGGAACAGCTTCAAGAACAAGTGAAAGGATGTCGGCGGAAACGAAAAGAGCGGGTATCGTTAAATATTTTAACTTAAATACTGCTTTTAACTCCAATAATGAAAGAATTGTTATATCAAGAAGGGATGCAGCTCTATTGATAACAGAACCCCAAATTGTTTCCAAATATGGCGGCAGGGTCTCAATAGAGGAGGATAAATTAAATTATTATATTCGTATAGGTTCTGAAGAATCTTACACAAGAAAAAAAATTGATTTTGTTAGTGAAGACGACATAATATCCGAAGGGGCAAATGCTATAGGAAAGTATATTCTTTCTGTCAAAAACGGGGACGATGTGGAGAAGTTCGGCTTGGTGATGGAGAGAGTACTGGAAGTTTTTGATGTTCCAAAGAAGATACCTTATGCTTCTAAAATATATCTTAAAGATAGAGATACCGTGAAAAGATTTGTCAAATCTGAAGAAGAGGGAACCGTTAAGATAATAGCTCTTGAAGGCAGTAAGTTTGTCGAAATAGATTATCCGGAAGACGGTATTGCGCATAGACACGGCACACATATTGTTATAGAGGATAAGGGGCGTGTTGTTGCAAGGTACTATGTGCCTAAGGGTTCTAAATTTTATGTCAAAGCAGGAAGTTTTGTAAATCCGGGCGATTTGATAGCCGGCTTCGATGATGAGTTGAAGAGAAAGGTTTTTGAGAGTGATCCTACTATTTATTCAAGCACTACCGTTGTTGCCGAATGGGATGCCTACACAGATTACTTACTTGCCGGTATAGACGGATATGTTAGATATAGGGACCTTGTTCCAAATGTAACTATCAAGGAAGAGGTGGATAGAGTTACATTTTTGAAGAGTCTTGTTGTGATAGAGAGCAAAAATATCTCTCTTAAGCCGAGAATAGAGATAGTGGATGAAAATGGTAAAATAAAGAAATTTAAGAATATAAACGAGGATGCCCTTTATTATTTGCCGCCAGGGGTTATTTTGCAGAAGGGAGATTCTGAGGAAATTAAAGCTGGTGATATAATAGGTAAAATTCCAAAAGAATTGGATAAAGCAACGGATATCACCGGAGGCTTGCCGAGAGTTAGTGAGCTGTTTGAAGCTAAAAAACCTAAGAATTCGTGTATAGTGAGTGAAATTGCAGGTATAGTTTCATACGGGAAAGAATCTAAGGGTAAGAAGAAAATAGTCATTACATCTATTGCCGGTAGGGGTGAGGTTAAAAAGGAATATTTGATACCGAGAAATAAAAGAATGCTGGTATATCCAGGAGATAGAGTAGAAATGGGTGAGCCTTTGACTGACGGGCCGATTAACCCTCATGATATATTGGCTATTCTCGGAGAGATGGAGCTACAGAAAACACTTGTTAGCGAAATACAACAAGTTTATAAACTTCAGGGTGTTAACATAAATGACAAGCATATCGAAATTATAGTAAGACAGATGCTTTCCAAGGTTGTTATAGAAAAAGCTGGAGATAGTGATTTTATTGAGGGTGAAGTGGTAAATAGATTTATATTTACAAAGAAGAACGAATATCTTGTAAAGAGAGGTAAAAACCCCGCGATAGGAAGAATTATTCTGTTGGGCATAACAAAGGCTTCGCTAAATACTGACAGTTTTATATCCGCTGCATCTTTCCAGGAAACAACAAGGGTATTGACAGAGGCATCTATTAGCGGACAGATAGATCTACTTAGGGGATTGAAGGAAAATGTTATTGTCGGTAGAATTATTCCTGTAGGAACAGGGCAAAAAAGATTTGACAATATGGCCATAGTGCCAAATTCTCTTGACAAATAAAGTATTTGTTGGTAGTTTAAGCGAGTTTAAATTTGAAGGAGGTTTACGAGTGCCTACAATTAATCAGGTTGTAAGAAAAGGTAGAGAAAAAATAGAAATTAGAAAAAAAACATTGGCTCTTAAGGGTTGCCCTCAAAAAAGGGGGGTTTGTACAAGGGTCTATACAACAACGCCTAAAAAACCTAACTCGGCTTTAAGAAAGGTCGCAAGGGTAAAGTTAACCAGTGGATTTGAGGTTACTGCATATATACCGGGAGAAGGACATAATTTGCAAGAGCACTCTATTGTTCTTGTTAGAGGCGGAAGGGTAAAGGATTTGCCTGGTGTTAGATATCATATAATCAGGGGCGCACTGGATACAAGTGGGGTTGACGATAGAAAAAGGGGTAGATCTAAATACGGCACCAAAAGGCCTAAAGAATAAGGAGATGTAGATGAGGAGAAGGAAAGCGGAAAAACGCGATATCGCCAAAGATCTTGTTTATCAAAGTGTTTTGGTAAGTAAAATTATTAATAAGATTATGTGGGATGGTAAAAAATCAACGGCAAGCCATATATTCTATGATGCTATGGATATCATAAAGGAAAAGACTTCTCAAAGCCCTATTGAGGTTTTAGAGCAGGCTATGGAGAATATCACTCCCAAAATTGAAGTAAGACCGAGACGTGTAGGTGGAGCTACATATCAGGTTCCTGTTGAAGTTAGATCTGAAAGGCAGAAGAGTCTTTCCATAAGATGGCTTGTTAATTATGCACGTCTCAGAAGTGAAAGAACAATGACCCAGAGATTGGCCGGTGAAATTATTGACGCAGCAAATAATAGAGGCGGTTCCGTTAAGAAAAAAGAAGATACACATAAAATGGCTGAAGCAAATAGAGCTTTTGCTCACTATAGATGGTAAAGGAGAATGTTGTGGCGCGTAGATATCCACTTGAAAATGTAAGGAACATAGGAATTATAGCGCATATAGATGCGGGTAAAACTACTACTACAGAGAGAATCCTTTACTATACTGGTGTTTCTCATAAAATTGGAGAGGTTCATGAAGGAACAGCAACTATGGATTGGATGGAACAGGAAAAGGAAAGAGGTATTACCATAACTTCAGCTTCAACAACATGTTTTTGGAAAGAGCATATGATTAATATAATAGATACCCCAGGGCATGTTGATTTTACTGTTGAAGTAGAGCGTTCCCTAAGGGTGCTTGACGGGGCTGTTGGTGTATTCTGTGCTGTAGGTGGTGTTGAACCTCAGAGCGAGACGGTATGGAGACAGGCAGATAGATACCTTGTTCCAAGAATAGCATTTATAAATAAAATGGACAGGGTCGGTGCCGATTTTTATAGTGTTGTTGATGAGATTAAGGAAAAATTGGGCGCTTCACCTCTGTTGTTGGAACTTCCTATAGGCGCTGAAAATAACTTTGCCGGTGTTATAGATTTAATAGAAATGCAGGCTATTGTCTGGGACTCGGATGTTCTCGGTGCAACCTTTTCAAAAAAAGAGATTCCCGATGAATTGGTCGATAAAGCCTCTGAATATAGAAATAAGCTGATTGAAACTTTATCTGATTTTGATGATGGCATAATGGAAAAATATTTGGAAGGCGTTGATATAAATAAAGAAGAGATAAAGAGTGCAATTAGAAAAGCTACTATTACAAACAAACTAACACCTGTTTTATGCGGGACTGCGTTTAAAAATAAAGGTGTACAGCCCCTGTTGGATGCGGTTGTTGATTATCTTCCATCACCCGTAGATGTTCCTCCGGTTAAGGGTATTGATACAAACAGCTCAAAAGAAATAGAGAGGAAAGCCGATACAAGTGAACCATTGAGTGCACTGGCATTTAAGATTATGAGTGATCCTTATGTCGGAAGATTGACATATTTTAGGGTTTATTCGGGCACAATGCAGGCAGGATCGTATGCATACAACTCAAGCAAAGGCAAAACAGAACGTATTGGTAGATTGTTAAGAATGCATGCAAATAAAAGAGAAGAGATTGACACGGTACAGGCAGGAGATATAGCTGCAGCTATAGGTTTGAAATATACATCGACAGGTGATACGTTGTGTGATGAAAATAATCCTATAGTGCTTGAATCTATGGAGTTCCCTGATCCTGTTATATCTGTTGCAGTTGAACCTAAAACGAAGGCAGATAGGGATAAACTATCAGCCGGCTTACAGAAATTGGCTGAGGAAGATCCTACATTTAGAATAAGGTATGATAAAGAAACAAATCAGACAATAATATCCGGCATGGGAGAGTTGCACCTGGATATTATCGTTGACAGACTGAAAAGAGAATTTAAGGTTGGAGTAAATGTCGGTAAGCCTCAGGTTGCATATAAAGAAAGTATAAAGTCAAGCGTTAAACAAGAAAGCAAGTTTGTTCGCCAAACAGGTGGACATGGGCAATATGGTCATGTATGGCTTAACATAGAGCCGTTGGAAAGAGGCAAAGGCTTTGAATTTGTAAACTCCATTGTAGGAGGTACTATTCCGAAGGAATTTATACCTGCAGTTGAGCATGGTGTAAAGGAAGCTATGGAGACAGGCATAGTATCGGGTTATCCTGTAGTAGATGTTAAGGTAACTCTTTTTGATGGTTCTTACCACGAAGTTGATTCTTCGGAAATGGCGTTTAAAATAGCCGGTTCTATGGCCTTTAAAGAAGGTTCAAAAAAGGCAAAGCCTTATATACTTGAGCCTATAATGGATGTAGAGGTTAGTGTTCCCGAACAGTATCTTGGCGATACTATGGGCGATATAAACTCAAGACGCGGTAAGATAAAGAGTATGGAAGAAAAGGGTAAATTAAGAATTATAAAGGCTGATATTCCGTTAGCTGAAATGTTTGGATATGCTACTGTTTTAAGATCTATAACACAAGGTAGGGGAACATACACAATGCAGTTTTCACACTATGATGAGGTTCCAAAATCCATAACAGAAAAAATTATTAAGAAGGAGAATTAAGGAGGCTTTTATGGCAAAGGAAAAATATGTTAGAAGTAAGCCACATGT
>CAZFWO010000020.1:0-15095 GCA_964522785.1 uncultured Desulfurellales bacterium | reverse complement strand
ATTCGTTTCGAGAACTTGATAAGAAATATGAGTTATGCAGTGGTCTCATAATATAATTACCCGCAGTTGCAAAGTAAAATTCCCCACCCTTTTGGTAGCATACCCCTCTATGAAATATGGGAAAGGCTGATCAATCTACAAGACAAGCAATTAAGACAGGTGTTAATGCTCCGCGCGCCTTACCTATTAACCTTTACACATCACTTGAGCTGAGAAAATTTTGATGAAAAAAAATTATATTAATATATACAGTGATCTTATTATATGATAAGGAATAAAAATTGCTAAAAATATATCAGGAGGTGTTAAATGTTGTTTGATGATTCTGTTATTTCTTTCATAAAAAACGCTCTCGATATTACCTCTTTAAGGCAAAATATTATAGCAAGCAATATTGCAAATGCTGATACACCCAACTATAAAGCCAAACATGTACCTTTTAAAAATATACTAAACGAACAAAGCGAAAATATTAAATTAAAAACAAATGATGCCAAGCACATAGATAAAGACAACCATATGTTTCATAGTGTTCAATCTTCCGAAAATGATTACTTAATAAAGAACGACAACAACAATGTAAAATTGGATAAGGAAATGACGCTACTTGCGAAGAATACGATTCTTGTTAATGCTCTAACAGCTTTTGAAAAATATAAATTCAATCAATATAAAGATATTATTTCTTCAACAAGAAATATTTAAAAAAGAGGTAAGATATGAGTTTTATTGATTCAATAAACATAGCTTCAAGCGGAATGAGTGCACAAAGATTAAGAATGAACATAATATCCGCAAATATCGCAAATGCAGATAGCGTAAAAACAAGAGAGGGCGGACCTTATAAAAGAAGGGATGTTATTTTTAAATCACAAGATTACACAAAATTTCCTGATATTCTGAAAGAGGTAGAAGTTGCTGATATCGTAAGGGATGATACGCCACCGAAGCTCATATACGATCCATCAAACCCGTTAGCAAATAAAAAGGGATACGTTGCATATCCGAACATCAATCCTGTTATAGAGATGACAAATCTCATAGATGCAATGAGAACATATCAAGCAAATGTCTCTGCAATGGATTCGGCAAAACAGATGGTTCAGGCATCGCTAAATGTGTTAAGGGGTTGATTTTAACTTATATTGTGGTATTATTAAAGGTAATATGAAAATAGATGAAGTATTGATAAATCCTCAGGTTGATCCTGTAAATAGCCAAAACAAGGGCAAAAGCATAGATAATTCATTTGATGACATACTAAAGAAATCTCTTGCTGAAGTCAACGAATTGCAGAATAAAGCTGACAACTCCATAAAAAGCATAGCTGAAGGAAAGGTTGAAAATATTCAAGATGTTGTCGTAGCCATTGAAAAAGCTGACGTTTCTTTGAAGCTTGTCACAGAAATTAGAAATAAAGCAATTGAAGCCTACAAAGAAATTATGCGAATGCAGGTGTAATTTTTTATTTGATAAAGCAGCCATTTATAACTATAATTTCGTAATATGGATGTAAAGCTTTTTATACAACAGATAAAAAAATTCTTCAATACCATGACTCGCTCTCAAAAAATTACGTTACTCATATCCGTTGGTGTATTATTAAGTGCTATAGTCTTTATCTTTATAGCAACTTCCAGAATCGAATATTCACCGCTTTTTTCAAATTTAAACCAAAAAGATGCATCAAGCGTAATCACATATTTGGAACAAAAGAAAATTGACTACAAACTTATAAATGGCACCACAATTGAAGTGCCCAAAGATAAGGTATACAAGCTAAGACTTGACCTTGTAGCTGCAGGTCTTCCGAGACATGGGGTAATAGGTTTCGAAATATTTGACAAACAGAGCTTTGGGACAACAAACTTTGTTGAAAATATAAACTACATAAGGGCATTGGAGGGTGAATTAACAAGAACAATAGACAGCATAGCCGAAGTTAAAAGCTCAAAGATAAATTTAGCAATACCAAAACCAACAATTTTTACAGAAGAACAAACCCCTCCTACTGCAAGCGTTATATTGGACTTATACAGCCCTTTATCGCAAAAACAGATATTGGCAATACAAAAATTAATAGCGTCCAGCGTTCCGAGATTGACATATAAAAATGTAACGATACTGGATAGCGATGGAAACCTGCTTTCCAAAGATGAAAACAACGAAGAATTGCTGACGGCTAATGAGTTAAAATACAAAAGTATAATAGAAAATAGCTACAAACAAAGAATAAAGGAGTTACTATTGCCAATAGTCGGTAAGGATAAATTTGTAGCTACGGTTGATGTCAGCCTGGACTTAAGCAAGATAACAAAAAAAAGCACTACATATGACCCAAACAGCGTAGTTGTAAGCGAACAAAACGAGGAATCATCATCCTTATCGCCCGAAAACGGAGGAATTCCCGGTGTAATTTCAAACGTAGGCAACAATACAAGTTCCTTTAAAAACCAGGCAAAGAATTCTAAATCAAAATCTATAACGAACTATGATGTGGGTAAAACTGAAACCATAACCAGTGAGCCTTTGATAAAGATTAAGAAAATATCTACAGCTGTCATAGTAGACGGTATCTACGAACCTATCAAAGACAAAAAAGGCAAAATTATAAAGTATAAATACAAACCTCGAGACCCACAGACCATACAATTGATACAAGAGGCTGTTATGAAAGCTATTGGATACGATAAAGCAAGAGGCGACCAAATAAGTGTGTCCACAATGGCTTTCTCAACTAAACAAGGTATCGCTCAAGGGAATAGTAGTATGAATTTACAAAAAACCGCCTTATCACTTGCCTCTTATTATAAATACATTATTATAGCTATATTGATAATCATTTTTTACTTTATATTCTTAAGAAAATTTATTAAAAATGTCACGACAATCAATATACCGGGCAGAAGAGAATCAACAGCTAACCAGGGCATTCCTCAAGAAGAAGTTAAAGGTAAAACTATTAAAGAGATAGAAAATGAAATCTCAAACAAGCTTGAATCCGAAGAAAACATAAATGAGGAAACCATTGAAAGCAAGGTTATTGAGGATAAGATAAGAAAAAAGGCAGAAAAAAGCCCGGGTGAAATAGCCAATTTAATTAAAACTATTCTCTCCACAAGGAGCAAGTAGGTATATTATGGCTGAAGCAGTTAAAGATATAAAAAGCATAGAGGACTTAACTCCCCCTCAAAAAGCCGCAATACTCACGATTGTCTTAGGAGAGGATCTTTCCGCTCGCGTACTATCACAACCACAACTATCGAAACAGGATATAGAGACAATATCAAAAGAAATAGCATTTATGAAAACCATAGATCAAAATATTATAAGAGATGTAATAAGAGAGTTTTACAATATGCTAAAAGCCAAAGAATTTATGAGTATAGGAGGAATTGAGTATGCAAAAGATCTGCTCATAAAAACTTTGGGTCCTGATGAAGCAAGAAAAATTATAGATAAGCTAATGAAAATTATGGAATCAAGTTATGGCTTCGGATATTTGGAGAATGTTGACCCAAAACAGTTAGCAAAATTTATACAAAACGAACATCCTCAAACCATATCTATTATACTGGCACATTTGGACCAATCTACAGCAGCAGAGGTCCTATCTCTTTTACCAAAAGAACTTCAGTCGGATGTAGCACTCAGAATGGCATCATTGGAAAATGTATCACCTATTGTTATAAAACATGTCTCTGAAATACTTGAAAGCAAAATGGAAAACGTAAGCGGGTCAAATATTGAGCTTGGAGGTATTAGAAAGGTATCTGAGATAATTAACAGAATGGGCAGGGTAGAATCTAAGGCGTTAATAGATTCCATAGCTGAAAACAACCCTGACTTGGCCAGCCAAATCAGAGATATGATGTTCGTATTTGAAGATATTATAAAACTTAGTGATAGCGATATTCAGGAATTGCTTAAACATGTGGATAAAAAGGACTTAATTATGGCACTCAAAGGTTCAAATGACGAATTGAAAGATAAATTTTTTAGCAATATGTCCTCAAGAGCTGCAGACACACTAAAAGAAGAGTTGGAGTTCTTGGGTGCAGTTAAGGTTAAAGATGTTGAAAAGGCACAAAAAATTATTGTGGATATCGTGAGAAAACTCGATGAAGAGGGTGTCATTTCCTTAGGAGGCTCAGAAGAGGTAATTGAATAATATGATAGTAACGGAATATAAATTTGAAGAACTCTCAGAAAATAGTGACAATACCAAAAGTAACAAAAATAGTGGTGAGATAGGCAATAACAATACAAAAACACAATTAGAAAATTTAATAAAGAAAACACAGAAAGAAGCTCAAGAACAAGCAGAAGTCATAAAAGAAACAGCTAAGAAAGAAGGTTTTGAAACAGGATACAAAGAAGGACTGGAAAAGGGTCTAAAAGAAGCTCAAGAAAAACTCAATGACACAATCAAAGAATATACGAAAAAGATGGAAAACGCTATACAAAAACTAATCGAAACATCTCAAAATATAGAAAATAAATATAGAGAGATAGAAAACGGTGCTACAGATGCCATACTTTCCATAGCAAGCAAGGTTATAGCAAAAAAAATAGAAGAAGACAGGAATGCTATAATATCTATGCTGAAAGAAGCCCTGGGGCTAACGCAAAGTAAAAAATTAAAAATAAAACTAAACCCAGAAGATATGAGAAATATTGAGAACAACATAAAAGATATCGCAAACAACAAAATGGTAGAGTTAATAGATAACAATAATTTACCGAAGGGTTCTATAATAATAGAGGAAGAGGACGGCAATATTATAGATGCAGGTGTCGATGCAAAATTAGAACAGATTGCAAAAAGCATTAAGAATGAATAGATTTAAAAATATTTCAAATATCATAGAGTCATCGGATCTAATAACAACATATGGAAAAATAAAAAAAGTAAGCGGCATAACCATAAAATCGTCCGGTCCAAAAGACGTGAAGATAGGTGATGTATGCACAATAAAATCAGAACACGCCTCGATGGAGAGTGAGGTTGTAGGGTTTGATGAAAATGGAATTCTGCTAATGCCTCTTGGAACACTCGATGGCGTTAGGGCAGGCAGCCTTGTTAAATCCACAAATAAGGGATTAAGCGTACCGGTAAGTAAAAACATGCTTGGAAGAATAGTAAATGCACTTGGAAAGCCCATAGATGGCAGAGGACCTATTGATATAGAAAGCTTCTATCCTATATATCCAAAACCCATTGCACCCTTTTCAAGGGAAATTATTAAGGAGCCGCTTGCTCTCGGTGTTAAAAGCATAGATGGTTTGCTTACCATTGGCAAAGGACAGAGAATAGGTATATTTGCCGGGAGTGGTGTGGGGAAGAGTACATTGATGGGTATGATTGCGAGAAATAGCAGCGCAGATGCAAACGTTGTAGCATTAATTGGGGAACGAGGAAGAGAGGTTAGAGAATTTATAGAAAATGATTTAAAAGAAGAAGGCTTAAAACGCAGCGTGGTTGTTGTGGTAACAAGTGATGAAGCTCCACTTTTAAGAAGAGAAGGCGCTTTTGTGGCAACGGCAATCGCTGAATTCCTAAAAGATCAGGGAATGGATGTTACATTTATGATGGATTCTGTTACACGCTTTGCTATGGCTCAACGTGAAATAGGTCTTGCGACAGGTGAACCCCCTACAACAAAGGGATACACACCGAGCGTATTTACACTTCTACCGCGACTAATGGAACGTGCTGGTAATTTCAAATCCGGATCAATCACAGGAATATACACAGTTTTGGTTGATGGCGATGACCTTATGGAGCCTATAGCTGATACATCACGCTCCATACTTGATGGGCATATAGTTTTATCCAGGTCAATAGCCGAAAAAGGAAGATATCCTGCAGTAGATATATTAAAAAGCATATCAAGGCTGATGGACAGTATAACAGATGATAAACACAAGCATTTAGCGTCGAGGATAAGAAAAATCATATCAGTATATCAAGCGTCCGAGGATTTAATTAACATAGGGGCTTATTCAAAGGGTAGCAACAATGATATAGATGAAGCCATAAAATATATAGATAAAATAGAGGAATTTCTATCTCAGGGTATAGAGGAAACATATTCGATGGAAGAAACCTTAAAACTTATGAAAAATATATTTAGTGCATAATGTTTGTTTTTAAATTCGAAAAATTGCTTAAATTAAAAAAGGATATGATACAAAAGTGCATGCTTGAAATAGCAGGTATAAATACCTTGATAGAAAAAAACAGAGAGATTAAATATGCCTTAGAACAAGAAAATAAACAAAGGAAAAAACAGTTAGATAAAACACTAAAAGAAAAACCTGCGAAAAATATACTGTTGTTTATATATGAAAATGTTCAAAGAACAGATGGCAAAATAAAGATATTGAATTCAAACATACTTTCGTTAATTCAAAAAAGGAAAGAAAAAATAGAAGAAGCAAAAATATTAAATATAGAAAAGAAGAAACTTGAAAAGTTGAAAGAAAAAGAATATGAAAATTATGTTAAAAAAGAAAATAAATTGGAAACGAGGTTTCTTGATGAAATTGCAAACATTAAAGCTGCTAATAGGCTTATTAATCATTAGCTTTTTTCTGTCCGCTGCTTCATACTCAAAAGAACAGCCGAAAAATATGAGTGAACTAACCGAAAAAATTGGAGAGATGAAAAATATGCAAAAAATTATAAACGATAAATTAAATCTATTGGAAAAAGAAAAGAAAGAACTTAAACAAAAAAAAGCTGACATAGACGCATATGTCAAACAAAAAAAAGATACTATCGATAGATATGTTGCAGAAAAACAGAAAGAATTGGATACACTCACGAAACAGATAGCAGATGCAAAACTAAAGAAACTTGCATCTATCTACTCAAATGCCAAGCCTCAGGCTGCTGCCACTGAACTGTCACAGATGGATGAAGACTTGGCTGCACAAATTTTGACATTAATGCAGCCAAGAAAAGCGGGGGCAATTATTTCAAAAATGAATCCGCAAAAAGCTTCAAAAATTTTTCAGAAATTCATGCTAAAACAAGAAAAACCAAAAAATTTCAGTAAGCAATAAGCTTCCAGTTTCCATCTCTGATTTCTATCATTGAAAATGCACTTGGATCCATACCTTCATGATCATCCTTACTCATATTAAATATGCCTGTTACTCCAATAAAATTCTTAGTATGCTCTATTTCATCTCTTAATGACGCTCTATCTACAGCACCATCTTCAACCGCCTTTTTAACTATATTGAAAGCATCATATGCATGCCCTCCGAATGTTGATACAGGTCCATATTTTGATTCGTACATTTTTTTATATTCAAGTAAAACAGTCCTTTGAGGGTCATTCTTTGGTAATTGTTCAGCTACAAGTAACTTTCCGGCAGGAAGCATTATACCCTCGGCAGAGGTGCCTGCCAACTGTATAAATTTCTTTGAAGCAACACCGTGACTCATAAACAAAGGTATTTTTATATTTAGTTCTTTTGCGTTCTTTGCAACAGATGCAGGTCCAGGATTCGTTCCCCAACATACGATAGCCTCAACGCCCTTTGTATTTTTTATTTTTATAAGCTGAGATGTCATATTGGTATCTTTTGGACCAAACAACTCATCATTTAAAATTTTTATTCCGTACTTTGAACCAAGTTTTTTCAATTCTTCTCTTCCGCTTGCGCCAAAACCCGTTGAAGCGGTGAGAATGGCTATATTATGTATATAGCGCTCACTTAAATAACTGTATAAACGTTCAACGGCCAGGCCGTCAGACGGAGCCGTTTTAAACACCCATTTTTTAACAGGTTTTGCTATCTTATAGCTTGAAGCCATCGATATAAGCGGTGTTTTGCTTCTTTCTATAACTGGTATAATCGCCAATGTTGAACCGCTTCTTGTTGGTCCTATAATTACATCTACCTTGTCGCTGTATATCAATTTCCTTGTCAAAACAACCGTACTTGAGGGATCTCCTTTTGTATCGTAAACAATTAAATCAATCTTGTTTCCATTAATTCCACCCTTTGAATTTACCTGTTTTGCCAACATTATAAGCGTATTTCTTTCTGGCTCGCCCAAAAAAGCCGTAGGACCCGTAATTGACACAAGGGCACCGATTTTAATAGTTTTTGCACCTGCCGTACAAGCTATCAAAATCACAAAAGCCAATACAGAAAAAATAATTCTTTTCATAACTAAATCTCCCTTATCTCTTCCTGAGATAATAATTCTATACCGTTTTCATTTAACAACCCTTGTGCCTTATCCAAATCCGACAGTTTGAAGACCATAACAGCCTTATCCTTTATAGGCGATGCAAATCCGTACATATACTCTATATTGATATTGTTGTTGGCAAGAAGTGTTAATATGTTCGCCAATGCCCCAGGCTTATCATCTATAAGGCAGGCTAATGTGTTTGTAACACTTGTTGTAAATCCGCTGTTTTTTAATATCTCTACGGCCTCGTCTGTTCCCTTCACAATCAATCTTGCTATGCCAAAATCAGAAGAATCAGCCAATGAAAGAGCCTTCAAGTTTATGTTGTTTTTGCCAAGCAAATCAACAACCTCAACAAGCCTTCCGGGCCTGTTTTCAATAAATACGGAAATCTGTTTTATTCTTTTCATTATTAGAACTCCTTAAATCTTTCTTTTATCTATGACTCTTTTTGCTTTTCCCTCAAATCTTTCTAAGCTCTTTGGCTCAACAAGTGTTACTTTTATGCTTATTCCGTAAAGGTCTTTTGCATCCTTCTCAATCTTCCTTTGCAGATTTTGAAGTTGTTTTATTTCATCTGAGAAAATCTTGTCGCTAACCTCAACCTTAACCTCCAAAACATCAAGGTTATTGATTCTATCAACTATTAATTGATAGTGTGGTTCAACGCCCTCTGTATCCATCAACAAAGACTCAATCTGCGATGGGAAGATATTGACGCCTCTAATTATCAACATATCATCACTTCTACCTTTGATTCTTTCAATTCTTCTATGCGTTCTTCCGCAAACACAAGGCTCTTTTATGATTCTTGTTATATCTCTTGTTCTGTATCTTACAAGTGGTATAACCTCTTTTGTAATTGTTGTTATAACGAGTTCACCCTCTTCACCGTCTTTTAGAACCTCTCCGGTTTCCGGGTCTATTATTTCTGGAATAAAGGCATCTTCCCAAATATGCAATCCGTTTTTTGCCTCTTTACACTCTATTGCAACGCCCGGTCCCATAATCTCGCTCAAGCCGTAGATATCCAGTGCATCTATACCCAACTTTTCTTCTATGTTATTCCTCATCTCTTCGCTCCAGGGTTCGGCACCAAGTATACCTACCCTTAGACTTAAATCGTTCTTATCAATACCCATTTCTTTCAATGTTTCTGCAAGATATAGCGTGTATGATGGCGTTGCCGTCAAAACGGTTGACTGAAAATCCTTCATTATCATTATTTGTTTTTTTGTATTGCCGCCTGATATTGGTATAACTGTTGCTCCAAGTTTTTCACCACCATAGTGAGCACCAAGTCCCCCGGTAAACAAACCGTACCCATAAGCATTCTGTATAACATCACCCTTTCCAACACCGCATGCTGCAAACGAGCGAGCCATAAGCTCAGACCAGGTTTCTATGTCCCTCTTTGAATATCCAACGACAGTCGGTTTACCTGTTGTTCCGCTTGATGCATGTACCCTGACAACCTGTTCAAGGGGAAGTGTAAACATACCGAAGGGATAGTTATCTCTCAAATCCTGTTTTGTTGTGAAGGGCAGTCTTTTTAAATCGTCCAGTGTTTTAATATCTTCCGGTTTTATTTTATTTTCGTTCAACTTGTTTTTGTAGAAAGGTACAAGGTTATAAACCCTTTCCACCATATTTTTTAGTCTTTTTAATTGAAGGGCCTCTAACGCTTCCCTCGGCATAGTTTCAAGCTCATCTGAATAGATCATAAAAAATCCTTTCTCTTAATTTATAATCCAAGATATCTATCAATCCTATTTTTATCGAAACCCACTATGGCTCTATTGCCAATCAATACAACCGGCACACCCTGCTGCCCAGTCCTTCTGACCATATCCTCAGCAGCCCTTCTGTCCCTTGATACGTCAACATTTTTAAAAGCTACGCCCTTCTGTTTGAGATATGATTTTACTCGCGCACACCATGGACAACTTGGCGTTGAAAACACTATAACCTTAGATCGTTTTTTTGGCTTACTCTCTGCCATATATTCACCTCCACCTTTCAACTTTTTTGCATATTAATAATAGCTTTGTCAACCTTTTTGTCAATATTCCTAAATTATATATACTATAAAAATAATCTGCATGCTATATTTGTTGATTCGTTAGTATAGTCATAATTGAGTACATTCAGCGATGCTTCAAACTCCCGTTTTTCATTCTCAGGTATTTCAAATCCTACCAAAACCCTTCCAAATTCTCCTCCATGTCTTCTGTAGTGAAAAAGCGATATATTCCAGTTTTCTTTCATATGCGCCAAAAAATTCATTAACGCCCCGCTCCTTTCGGGGAATCTAAAGTGGTATAAAAGTTCGTTTTTTACCAAGTGTGTTTTCCCTCCGACCATATATCTTATATGATTTTTGACAAGTTCGTTAGGTGTTATATCCATTGCATAGTACCCTGCATCTCTCATCCTCTTAAGCATTTCTTCATTTTCCTTTTCATAGTCTATGCTTAAACCTACAAGTATATGAGCTTCGCTCCTTCCTGAAAGTCTGTAATGAAATTCCGAAACATTTTTATCCTTTACAACCCTTTCACAAAAACTCTTAAAAGAGCCTGGTGTTTCAGGTATACTCACAGCGTACAGCGCCTCCTGCTTTTCGCCTATAACAGCTCTTTCTGCAACAAAACCAAGTCTATCAAAATTCATATTTGCTCCGGAATTTATAGCAACAAGCGTTTTGTTTTTCAGTGAGTGCTGCTTTATATATTTTTTTATACCAGCAACAGCCAAAGCACCTGCAGGCTCGACTATGTTTCTCGTATCATAGTAGATATCCTTTATACTTGATGCTATATCATCTGTATCGACCAGCACTATATCATCAACATATTGCTTTGTCTTATCAAATGTTATGTCACCCACCTCTTTAACAGCTACACCGTCTGCAAATATACCCACCTTATCCAAAATAACCTTTCTATTTTCTTTTACAGAGAGGTACATCGCATTGCTATCCTCAGGTTCAACACCAATAATCTTTATATTCGGATAGATATTTTTTATAAATGTTGCAATGCCTGCTATCAGACCGCCGCCGCCTATAGGTACAAAAACGGCATATAAATCTTCTTTTGTGGTCTGCCTAATAATTTCATGTCCAATTGTTCCCTGACCTGCAATTACCAATTCATCGTCAAACGGATGAATATATACCATACCGGTTTCTTTTGTTAAAATCTTACTGTAATCTGAGGCTTCCGAATAGTTGTCTCCTTTCAACACAACCTCCGCACCGTATCTTTTAACCGCATTTATCTTAATATTCGGTGTTGTTTCTGGCATTACTATCACAGCTTTTATTCCGAGGGCTTTTGCTGAGAGCGCCACGCCTTGAGCATGGTTTCCAGCTGAGGCGCATATAACGCCCTTCTTTTTTTCCTCATCTGAGAGCTGTGAGATTTTATTGTAGGCTCCTCTTATTTTAAACGAAAATACATCCTGCAGATCTTCTCTTTTGAGCAGTACTTTGTTATCCAATTTTTTTGATAGATTCACAGCATAAGTTAAAGGTGTTTCTTTAACTATATCATAAACCCTTGCAGTTAGAATAAGCCTTGTTATATCGTCCATTTCTCCCCCCAAAGATATGGTGGACGGTAGGGGAATTGAACCCCCGACCTCTACCGTGCGAAGGTAGCGCTCATCCCAACTGAGCTAACCGCCCATTAATATACATAAAAATATACAATACGCACGACTTTGTCAATCAAAAGATATAAGATAGATAACTTTATTATTTATATCATAAACAGATTTAATCAGTTTGACTTTTTACGTTACCTATGGTAATAATTATCTGTGAGTTATTTTGGCAAAGGTACAAACGATATTTTCAGCCTCGCAAGCAGCATAGTAAAAAGAGAGTACAAAAAAGACAATTGGCTTTCCGTCTTAAACATATTAGCAAAAATATTCGATGCGGACGGGGCATTTATAGGTTTTTGGAAAAAGGGATTTATAGAACTTAAATACTCTTCTTCCTTAATAAAGTCATATGAAGACAATGATTTACCGAAACTACAAAAGATAAATATAAAAGACAGAAAAGAATTTAGAGATAAATTAATTAAAAATAGATACATAAAAATCGAGGACTATGAAAACTACCCTTATGCACTAAAGGAGTGGAAGAATATAGGCTTGAAATCCTTACTCATCGCCAGTATAAGCACCTCTCTAAACACATATGGGTCTTTGCACATAGTGAGCCTGAACAAAAAAATAGAGTTTTCAGAAAAAGATATAGAATCTCTGAGAATTATAGCAAACACAATAGCTTCCGAAATAGAAAAAGAGCTATTATTCAACAAATTGGAAAAAGAACAAGCTATCAATACACAGTATATAAATCTTATAAACAGCATGGCTTTAAAAAATGAAATACCTCAAAAAATAAACGACTGGATTGTAGAAACATTAAGAAAAATAAAACTGCTTGCAGAAAGCGATATCATAAGTTTTATTTTTCCTAAAGAAAACATATGCACAATACTAAACGATTTGATTTTTGCAACAGATTGTAATGAAATAAAAGAGAGCTTTCTACTCGATCTATTTAGAAAAAACATAAAGAATATAATAAAAAATACAAATAATTTGCAGAAGTGTGGCTTATATCATGTAAAAAGCACTTTTATAATACCTGTTGTCTCAGGTAACGAAACTATTGCTATATTATGTATGGGTTATATAAATCAAACAGATATAGATGATAAAAGAATGAATATGACACAATCCGCTGTTAAATATCTTTTATCGTTAATATATATGTACAAAAATATATCCAAAATCACATCCCAACTATCAGAAACAGAAGAAGGATTAATTAAAGCCTTTGTTTCATCAATGGAGGCAAAAGACATATACACCAAGGGGCATTCAGAGCATGTAGCCTTATATGCAAAAAATATAGGAAAACTCCTCGGATTTGACGATAAAGAACAGGAATCTTTGCATACCGCTGGACTTTTGCACGATATAGGGAAAATAGGCATACCGGATAATATACTCCTAAAACCGGGAAAACTCAGTCCTTACGAGTATAAAATTATAAAATTACATCCTATATTTTCATACGAGATTGTTAAAAACATACCCAAACTTAAACCTATTGCAAAATGCATACTGCACCATCATGAAAAATTGGACGGAAGCGGATATCCTTATGGTCTTAAGGATTCTGAGATAGAAATAGGCGCAAGGATATTAGCTATAGCGGATATATTTGATGCCTTAACAACAAATAGACCCTACAGGAATAGCCTATCACCGGAACAGGCAATAAAAATTTTACAAACAGAGCCAGTAGATCAAACTATACTGTCAAAAATAAAAGACCATTTAAAAATCTTATACATAAACGAGCTTTCCTTTCAGACAACATTTGTACCGAAAGAATTCGAGGCAACAAGAAAGGAAATAATAGAAAGGGATTACTTTACAGGATTTTACAGAAGAAACGCCTTGATTAAAATAATAAGACAGTACATAAAATCAAACAAAATCTTTACTTTATTTATGGTTGACATAAAAAATATATCGTATATTAATTATAAATACAGTGTAGAAACAGCTGACAAAGTTATACTGTTTGTGGCAGAGGAATTGAGCAAATTAAGCGTAATAGATGGCTTATCAAGGATAGGCGTAGATGTATTTATGTTTATATATGTCGGTTCAAATCCATCTGCTTTTAAGGATAAAATGTACAAAAATCTAAAGCAGGGCATTATAAATAAAATAAAGCAAAAAAGTTGTATAATAGAAGAACGGGAAGCGGAAGAAATCATAGGGTGCTATATAGAATATGCTGAATACCCAAAAGAAGCCACTGATCCTGAAGGCTTGATATATAAATGTGTCCAAAAGAAGAAGAGTTCAAAATCCGCCAATGAAAATATTCATACTTAAAAAACTTGCAGAACTTATACCTACATTTTTTGGCATAACAATAATAATATTCGCAGTAATACATCTTGCGCCAGGAAATCCCATAAACTCTATGGGAACATTTAATCCTAATATAAGCGCTGAGTCGCTAAAACATATGGAAAAGCTATATCATCTTAATGACCCGCTGTATGTTCAATATATGGATTGGCTTAAGTCTCTTGCAAGTTTAAATTTCGGTACAAGTCTTGTTGATGGCGTAAATGTTATACATAAAATAGCAGAAAGACTGCCTGTTACAATAGGAATAAACGTTACTGTTTTGATTCTGTCTTTTGCCATATCTCTGCCCATAGGCATTATAAGTGCATTAAAGAAGGATTCTTTTTTTGATAAATTCTTTACATTCTTTGTTTTCAGCGGATATGCCATGCCGTCATTTTGGCTTGCTCTACTTTTAATGATTCTATTCGGTGTTAAATGGCATATATTGCCACTTTCAGGACTTCATTCATTTAATGTAAAGCCAGGAACAATTGCCTATTATTATGATTTAGTGAAGCATCTTGCAATTCCCGTTGCCATAGGTGTCTATGGGTCGTTAGCAGGTTTTTCACGCTATATCAGAAAAGGCATGATAGAGGTCTTGGATAAGGATTTCATAAGAATGCTCTATTTGAGAGGGGCAGGCAGAAAAAGCATATATATACACGCTTTAAAAAACGCCATGCTTCCCCTTGTAACTATTCTCGGCTTGTCAATTCCTGGGCTTATAGGAGGCAGTGTTATTATAGAATCCATATTTGCAATACCTGGAATGGGCCAACTGTTCTATTTTTCAGCCATGGCAAGGGATTATCCTACTATAATGGGTATTTTAACCATCAGCAGTATATTAACCCTTATTGGAAATCTAATAGCAGATATAACATACGCATTGATTGACCCAAGGATAAGATAC
>CAZFWO010000019.1:0-15155 GCA_964522785.1 uncultured Desulfurellales bacterium | reverse complement strand
AAAAGTCCTGGATTAACAACCCACAGGGATAAATTAAATAATGCAATAATAACCAGAACATATGCCACATATTTGTATATTTTCAATTTTTCCTTAGCCATATGCGGTTTAGATGATAATAACAAAGATAATTCTTTAAAATCTTCCCTATGTGTTAAAAATCCTATAATCATTGCAATAAAAATAACAGCGAATGGACTAAATTTTAATATAAACAAAATTGCAGCTACTGCAAGCAAAAATATATCCTTTATATTTTTAATACTTTTTTTACCGAAATTTAATGTTCCATTGGCTGCCAATGCTACAACCACGATTCTTAAAGCCTCAAATATCGATACTGTTTCAGGAATTGATTTTAAATGAAGATAGATGATTGTTAAAACCAACATCATAAAAAATGCAGGCAATACATATGCCATAAAAGCTGCAAGAGCTCCTGCAAAACCTTTGATGGTAAGCCCCACATATGCTACAACCTGCATTACAGAGGCACCTGGAATTATCTGAGACAACGATACCCCATTATTAAAATTTTTTTCATCCATCCATTTTTT
The DNA here is from genome assembly GCA_964522785.1 of uncultured Desulfurellales bacterium. Lineage (GTDB taxonomy): Bacteria > Campylobacterota_A > Desulfurellia > Desulfurellales > Hippeaceae > S144-51. The sequence goes on along the minus strand of CAZFWO010000019.1, from coordinate 14,598 downwards.
CTTATCCACAACCATTTCCCGAACATAGGCAATAGCCGTAGGTCCTCCAAATGCTATCAATCCAAGTTTTAAAAACGAAATAAAAATTTTTAAAGCAGATGGTTTAGTTACCATGTTTTCACCAAGCTTCGATTTGATATAATTTCCAAAATAAAATATAATTTATAAAATAGTGTCTCAATTTTGATATTTATTTTTTCTTTATTACCTTTCTTAGTTTTTCAACCATTTCTAAAGCCATTTTATTCTTTTTCATCTCACTTTCAAATCTTTTTAACTGCCTAAAGAAACAGCAACATAATCCATATTAAATAGCTCTTCTATTTCTTTTAGAGATGATTGCACAATAGCTCAATAACAATATAATTACTGTTTCTTATCAAACCCTTTCGACTTAAGGTATATGTATGTGTGAGTGTAAGTGTAAGTGTAAGTGTAAGTGTGTGGTTTTGGGTGCGGGTAATTGTGTTATCTAAAATTCATATTCGTTTCAAGAACTTGATAAGAAATATAAATTATGCAGTGGTCTCCTTAGGATTTTAATCTATCTTTAAAATAGATATATTTGGAAAAATAGTATACAACAAATGCTAAAAAAATCCCCGATATAACATCAACACCGTAGTGATAACGAAGAACAACCGTTGACAGGATCAAAGAAAGAACAATAGGCAGGATAATCAAAGCTATTTTCTTATTTTCATCCTTAAAAAGCAATAAAACCAAAACGGAAATTTCCGTGTGGCCGCTTGGAAAACAATCCTGTTTTATATGCTCTAATGAATTGAGAACCGGGTACACAGCATTATAAATAAATCCGCCTTTAATAGGAATACCCTCCAAATATGGCAAAGAGTACCTCGGACCTATTGCGGGCAAAATCATATAGCCTATATACGATATGTAATATCCCAGAGACAGGGCAAACAGGGTATAACTTAACCTCTTTATCTTTTTTCTTGAATATAGGTAATATACTAAAAACAGAGGTAGAAAGTAGTAGGAGAGGTATGATAGTTGTAGATAATCTGTTATCCCTCTAATATTCAGGAAACCCAGTATATTTACAACATCACTGCCGAATAGCGCTCTATCCATATTTATAAGCAATGTATCCTTGTTGTACGGATTGATAAACGGCACAATAAATCCCAGCGACTCAAACACAAAACTTATGAAAATAAATGGATAAAAATATCTCAACATCCGTATCAATTTTGTATGATTTTCCTTATCTATCAGATACAGGGATGCAGCTATTATTAAAATATATACTGTTATTAAAAACATGGGATTAGGTATATCCTGATAATGTATTAAAATAACGACTAACATAAAAGCATAATAGCCTATGTTGACATAGTCAAACAGTCTTATATTTTTACGGATATTCATGGCACTACAATTTTTATAGGTTTATCGCATATGGAAATTTCCACATCCGTCTCATCAACAGGATCACCGTCTAACTGAATACTTCCATTTCTAACAACAATTTTATCTCTTGTTAAAATATGCTCAACAAGCAATTCCGTTTTTTTGTGCAGTGAGCTAAATAGTAAAAAATTGTGAATGGGCAAATCTATGGCTCTATTTAGAATAGGCTTGAATATACACACATCCAAAAAAGGTTTATCAATATCGATGTCGGAAATATCAAACTTCCCCGCATATTTCTTTGCATTGCTTATAATAACCCAACCTGTTTTGTAAAGCTTACCCTCTGCCACAATTTCTATAATATTATTCTCAAGCTTAAAATAGGAAAAAACGCCGGATAAAAGATATGCAAATTTACCGCCTATTCTTTTCAATTTACCGTTTACATTTTTTACAGCCTCGCCATCAAAGCCAACCCCCGCCATAAGAATAAACCTTCTTTTGTTTGCTTTTGCGAGATAGACATCCTTAAACTTAGGCTTTATAAACAATTTAGCTGCTCTAAGTGCATTTGAGTCTATACCCAAATCTATAGCCAGCACATTTGTAGTTCCGGCAGGCAGGATTCCCAAAGCTGAACCACCCAGGTTTGCATTGATAACCTCGTTTATTATGCCGTCACCGCCATATGTTGCAATAATCGAATACTTTGAGGCAATCATATTGGCTATTACTGTTCCGTCTCCAGCTTTTTGAGTAAAGAAAACATCAACAACAAGTCCGTTGTTCTCAAGCAATAGAACTATATTTTTCAACTCTTCATTGTCAAATCTTAAAGCGTTTGGGTTTGCTATAATTGCTATCATATATCAACCACCATTCCATCATACGCTGCAACAACATCACAGCCTGTATTATTTGATATCTCTTTTGCAATCTCCCACGGTTTCTTCTTAAGAAACGAAAGTCCAAAATGGGTCATAATAAACTTTTTGGGCTTAAAAATTTCAAGAAATCTATAAACATCATCTGAATTTAGGTGTTTAAACCCCTTTTTTTTGTGGCAGAAAACAACATTTGCTATGACAATATCTGCCTGATACATATACGGCAAATCATCAAAATAGCTTGTATCCGGAATATAGGCAAATCTGTTATCAAATATAGCTCCATAAACATCTACCGGATGCAGATGTTTTGCCTTTGTTTCTATCTTTACATCATCTATCACATAGGTCGAAAACCCATTCGTATTTATAAGTGTAAAATTTTTTCTATTATATCTTAAAATAACAGGGTCAATCTCTGTTGCATCGTAGGGGGCAATCACAATTCCCCTTTTTTTATGGCCACCCTCTGTCATAGATTCAATAACGGCATTTATATCGGCGCAGTGGTCTAAATGCCTGTGGCTTAGAAAAATACCCGAAAGCTTATTTGGCATCAGTTTATGTTTTATGGATTCAATTAAAGCTCCAGGCCCTGGGTCTATTGCAAATATTTTGCCGTTGATATTAAACCATATACCGCCAGATTTTCTCAGTTGATTAAAAACGGTAAATCTTCCCCCAGCCGTACCCAGAAATATAAGCTGATTATCCGATATTGTGTTAATTCTCATGCGTATGCAAACTTCCCATCAAAACCCTTTATTACAACCTCTCTCAAGCCATCTGTATACTCATTCACCAAAACAGGGAAATATTCACTCGCAACGGCTTTATAAAAATTTTTGTTGTCTTTTTCAATAACGGTAGGTTCAACAACAATGCTTGTATGTTTGTCGACCATACTATTTACAGAGTATCTGAATTTTTTTCTAAAAAGTTCCGTCAACCTTGCATTTCTTGATTTTACAACAGGACCCCGCTCAAGCTGCATCTTGATATTGGCTGCTGCTGTATTTGGTCTTTTTGAATAACTAAACACATGTCCGAATGTTAATGGCAGCGATTCAACAAACCTATATGTTTCCATAAATTTTTCCTCATTTTCGCCGAAAAATCCAACAATAACATCTGTTCCCACAAATATGCCCTTTTTGTGGCATGCTTCAACAATACGTGCAAAATCCCTTTTTTTATAATCCCTTCCCATAAGTTTCAAAATATCATCACTGCCGGATTGAAGTGGTATATGTAGATGTTTTGCAAAGTTTCCGCTTGCCACAATATCAATCAATTCATCATCAACATACATCGGCTCTATTGAGCTTATTCTTATTCTATGGTTAAGGTTCTTTCTATCTATGCACCTTAAAAGTTCCTTAAAATTCTTATATGATCCTATGTTTGTACCAGTTAAAACAATCTCGCCAAAATTACTCAATCCCTCTATCTCTTTTAAAACCAGCTCAATATCCTTATCGCGTTCATTGCCTCTTAGTTTTGGTATTATGCAGTATGTGCAGTGGTTATTGCAGCCCTCCTGAATCTTTACAAACGCCCTGCTTTTTTTCATAAAACCCGATATGGTTGAATTTATAGGGTATGTTTTTGTGTTGTCGGATATGTCGGATATTTGTTTTTTTAATACATCTTTAATGTTGTTCTTATAAACATTGCCTACAATCAAAGCGTTTAGATTATCCTCTAAGTAGCTGTCGCATCCCGTATATATTATTTTGGCTTTAGGATTTGTCTTATACGCTTTTTTAGCACTGTTTCTTGATTCCTTTGATGCTTTTGATGTTACAGCACAGGAATTTATTATGTATAAATCACATTTTTGTTTAAAGCTTGTAAACTCATACTCATCTTCAAGCTGCTCAATCATCAGTTGTGTTTCATATTGGTTGAGTTTGCAGCCGAATGTGGCAATGGCAGCCTTTTTCATAATGTGCCTTTTGTTGAAAGTGTCTCCTTAGTCTCAGCAACAGCATCCTTCAGGCTGTATGCCACAGACTTAAATATCGCTTCTGCTATGTGGTGCTTATTTGCCCCATATAACTGTTTTATATGTAAAACCATTTTAGCGTTGTTTGCAAATGCCCTGAAAAATTCTTCTATCAATTCCGAATCAAAATTTCCTATACTGCCGGTTATGTTACAGTCATAATTAAGATAACACCTGTTGCATATATCTATACTCGATAAAACCAGAGCCTCATCCATAGGTATAATAGAATATCCGTATCGTGCAAAATTCCTCTTTTCCAAAGATTTTTTTATTAAAGCGCCAAGCACAATACCCACATCTTCCACGGTGTGGTGGTAATCAACATCAATATCACCCTCTGCTTTTATATACATATCTATGCCTGAATGCTTGGATAGAGTCTCAAGCATATGATTAAAAAAGCCGATACCTGTATCGATAGTACTGTAACCTGCGCCATCAATATCAATGGTAATATTGATAGTCGTTTCCTTGGTTATTCTTCTCAATGTTTCCCTGCTCATTTTTCCCTCTCAATAATAAGTTTTGCTATCTCTATTAAACCCTCACTCTTTTTCAAATCCAATATCTCGCCAACAGCCATATCTTTCAATCTATTGGCCATTTTAAAGGAATTATCAAGCCCATAAACCTTTGGATATGTGAGCGTATTATTTATCTCATCAACCTTCTTTTTTCCCAATTTTCTTTCATCACCTACAATATCGAGACAATCGTCAATTATCTGAAAAGCCACGCCGGCATAAAGACCGTATCTTCCCAGCTTTTCAATCTCAATCTGATTAGCATTACCACACATTGCACCGCATAGAACACTTGCCTGAATCAACTTTGCCGTTTTGTGTTTATGTATAAAATTTACAAGTTGCTTTTTACTCTTTTTTTCGAGTTTTCCTTCGCTTGATAGAATATCAGCAGCCTGCCCAACAACCATACCACCAATTCCAGCGTTGTTACTCAGTATGTCTATAATTTTTACTTTTTTATCACTGCCTAATTTTGAAGATGCAATAAGATTAAAGCAGTATGTATTCAAACCGTCCCCCGCCAGTATAGCAAGTGCTTCACCAAAAACCTTATGGTTTGAGGGTTTTCCGCGTCTAAAATCATCATTATCCATAGCAGGTAGATCGTCGTGAATAAGTGAATATGCATGTATAAGCTCTATAGCAGATGCAATACGGACAGCATCATCTACCTTGCCGCCAAACATATCGCTTGCAAGCATAACGAGCATAGCCCTTATGCGTTTGCCTCCACTTTTCGGTGTATAGAACAGTGCTTCGTTGAATATGCCAGGAAATCTTCTTTCATTTGAAAGACTCTTTATATAATCGTCAATATATGTTATGTATTTATTCAATACTTTCATCGAACTTTTTCGACTCTATCTTGCCTTCTTTCACTTCTGTTATTAATCTGACCCTATTTTCAGCCTCTTCAAGTTTCTTAGAACAAAAATCAACAAGTTTCATTCCCTCTTCGTACAAAGAAATAGCCTCATCAAGTGCGACATCCTCTTCTTCCAGCTTCTTTGCTATAATCTCTAATTTCTTTAGCGCCTCTTCAAATGTTTTAATCTTCATAACATTACTCCGTCAATCAATCTGCCTATTTTATACATTTTTTAAATGATATTGAAAAGAAATTTTTTATCAACTATTATTTGACGTCACATAAAAAGTGCTTAGTGAGACCATTGCACAGTGATACAATAACAATATAATATACTGTTTCTTATCAAACTCTTTCAACTCAGAATGAATTTTTTAACGATGACCCAGCACCCATTTTCGTAAAAAACTTTTATTTTCGTAAAAAACTTCATCCAAGAAAATAGGTGCTTATGTCTATTCGTTTCAAGGGCCTGATAAGAAACTTATACATTGTGCAGTGGCTTCGTAAAGAATAAGATTGACATTATTATAGATATATTGCATTATTCTATTTATAAGAGGAGGTGCAGTATGGGAACAAAAGGAATAGAAATTGTAAATATGGACGTTGATAAGGTTATCAATCTTTTAAACAAAGCGTTTGCCGATGAATGGTTAGCTTATTATCAATATTGGCTTGGGGCAAAGGTTATAGCAGGGCCTATGAAAGAAGCTGTTACAGCAGAATTGATACAACATGCAAGTGATGAGCTAAGACATGCAGATATGGTATCAAACAGAATCATACAACTCGGAGGCACACCGCTTATCTCTCCAAAAGAATGGTTTGAAAAGACCAACTGCGGATACGATGAACCTAACGATACCTTTGTTAAAAAAATACTTGAGCAAAATATTAAAGGAGAACAGTGTGCCATAAGCGTATATAATAGCATTATACAGGAAGTTGGCATGAAAGACGCAGTAACATATAATGTTGCCCTTCAAATTCTTGAAGATGAGGTTGAACATGAAGAAGATCTGCAGGCATTACTCGAAGATATCTCAGTAATGCTAAGATAAATATATTTAGAGTGAATTCCTTGACTTGCACATAATATTTTGATAACACCTTTATATGAATAAAATAAAAGAGTTGTATGAAAATTTAGACAAAATAGATGATTTGCCGGCATTCCCAGCTATAGCCTTTGAAGTGATAAGGCTTACAAGGGACTCATCATCAACATCAAAGGATATAGAAAAAGTAATAGAAAAAGATCCCGATCTTGTAAGCCAAGTGTTGAAGATGGCAAACTCACCTTTTTACGGATTGGCGCAAGAAATAAACTCTCTAAATCATGCAATAAATCTATTAGGTTTTATTCAAGTAGAAAACATTATTATGATATCGGTCATGCTAACAAGCATTAGAAAGCTCCCTCTACATAAACATTTTAATAGGGATAAATTTCTGGAGCACTCATTTGGATGCGGTGTTACAGCAAAAATTATGACAAATATGTTAAATTTGAATTTCAGTTCGGCTGAATTTAGTGGCGGAGTAATGCACGATATAGGCAAGGTATTACTCGACCTGTATGCACCTGAAGACCTTGATGAAATATTGGATAATGCATACAAAAATGGCTCATCATTTTATGATTCGGAAATGGGACTATACAAAATAAACCACTCCATGCTTGGCTCAAAGCTTCTATCCATCTGGGGTCTCCCTAACAAAATTATAGATATTGTGGAATATCACCATAAACCATCCGAAGCTAAAAATAAACTTTTAGTATCAATAGTCCATGTAGCTGACCTACTTACATATTCCGAGGGAATAGGTTTTGGTGGTAATTATTCTAAATTCTCACTTGAAGAAGATGCTGGATGGAAGATAATCAAAAGTGAAGTTGAACTTTCAAATAAATTCGATATAGAATTTTTTACATTTAAACTATATGAAGAAATAGATTCTTTAAGAGGAATATATTTTAAGAGGAATTAATAAACAGTGACGGAAAAAATGAGTCCTAAAACATTTAATGAAATAAGAGAATTTATATACAACAAATCTGGCATTTTTTTTGAAAAGAACAAAGAGTACCTACTAACAAACAGGTTAAAGAAGAGAATAGAATCGCTCAAAATATCAAATTTCGAGGACTACTCAAACTACATAAAATCTCCACGGGGTTCAAAAGAACTGCCATACTTGTTTGATGCAATAACAATAAAAGAAACATACTTCTTCAGACACATAAATCAAATTAATGCATTTTGTGACGCTATTGTCCCTGAACTGTTAAAAAGAAAAATGGGCATAAATATATGGAGTGCGGCTTCTTCGAGCGGGGAAGAGCCCTATACGTTAATAATGGCTCTAATGGAAAAATATGGAGAAAATATACCAGCGAGGGTTCTGGCATCGGATATAAGCAATAAGGTTTTGGAAAAAGCAAAGGAGGGGGTATATGGAGAATATTCCCTCAAAGAATTAAACTTTGACATGAAAAAAAAATATTTCGATAGTATAGGTCCTGGCAAATACAAGATTAAGGACTTTGTAAAGAAAAAATGCGTATTTAGAAATATTAATTTAACAGACGACAGACAGCTAAGAAGCGTTGGCAAAATGGATGTGATATTCTGCAGAAATGTACTTATATATTTTGATAATGATTCACGCCAAAAAGTTATAGATAAATTTTACAATGACATACTAAATCCTGGAGGATATTTAATTCTCGGGGCTACAGAATCAATCTCAAGGTTAAAGACTAATCTTAAACTGTGCCACTTTAAAATGGCAATAGGCTATCAAAAACAGCTATAAAAAGCTTAAGAAAGTAAGAGAGTGAATCTATAAGCCGGGTTCTGTACTGAGCCCTTGCAAATATGGTCTCAGCGGTGGCCATTTATCTAAGCAGCCCACCCAAAAACTCAATTCGCAAAAAGCGAATAACAGGCAGAGCAACCTTTTTGAGTTTTCCTATTTGGCCTTGCTCCAAAACGGGGTTTACCGTGCCTTAAAACATTACTGTTTTAAGCGGTGAGCTTTTACCTCGCCTTTTCACCCTTACCCCGCACCCATTTTTAAAAACAGACTTTTAGAAGCAAAAAACTTTTGCAAAACCAAAGCCTCAATCTGCGAACAAATCATTAAAAATGGGTGCGGGGCGGTTTCTTTTCTGCGGCACTTTCCTTTGAGTCACCTCAACCGACTTTTCAATCGGCGTTTTTGCTCTGATGGAGCCCGGACTTTCCTCCGAGATTTCACAAAGTGAAGTCTCGGCGACCACCCAATTCACTCTCTTACTTAATAAAATAGGACAAAATACAAAAATTTCAAGTATAAATTACCAACTCCATCCTTCTTCAAGAAGTTGTCTCATTGCAGGAAAAACACGGTCATATGTGCCCTCAAAATATCCTTTTATAGTGCCCTCTTTAGAGACATCAAGCGTAATTCCTAACTCTTCCAGATGTCTCTTAAGTTTTTCCTCTTCACTTTCTGACAAATCATCGGCATAAACATCCAAGTAACATACACCGTCCATTGCCCATTTCGCTGCATTGTAAAAACCCATCAATCTTCTATGGTTATCCCCGTGTGCGTGAGACATAACATACCTCCCAAATTTCACTTCCTTATTATTTTCAAGCAATATATTATTTTACACCAATAATGTCAAATTCAAGTAACACTTAAGCTTTAAGGTCTACATGCCCCTTGGAATTTTTCTTTTTTCTTTGATGTTCCTTCTTTTCGTCTATAACATTATCAGCTGAATTTTCAGTTTCTTTGACTTGAGCTGCTTTTATATCCTCTTCCTTCTTGTTCATTATACCTCTAAAAGCCTCACCTACGGCAGCTTGGGCCAAAGAATTGCTGTTTATCTGACTTTGAGCTGTAGCATTAAGTATTACATTTTGAACATCTATAGGACCAACCACAACAACCCCTTAAAACAATACTTTTTCTATAAATTCGTATCCCTTTTCTATAAACATTCCACCTTTACAAGAATTTTCACTGTATAAATCTTTTCTTACCCCTTTTTGAGATGTATCCAAAACAGCAAAAGGCACGGGCTCTCTTGTGTGGGTCTTTATTTTTATAGGTGTTGGATGGTCTGGCAACACAGCTATCCTAAAAGTGTCTTCCATGTCATCTGTCATCTTTAAGCACTCGCCCACTATTTTTTCATCAAACAGTTCAATAGCCTCTATCTTTTTTTCAAGATCACCCATATGTCCCGTTTCGTCGGTAGCTTCTACATGAACATAGGCAAAATCCCCACCATTTCTAAAAAAATCAAACGCCGCACCTATTTTACCATAGTAGTTGGTGTCCAAAAAACCCGTCATTCCTTCAACTGACGGTATATACAGACCTGCGAGTTTTCCCATACCAACCATCAAGTCCACAGCACTGATCATACAACCCTGTTTATTAAATTTATCCTTAAATAGCGGCATGGAAGGTTTTCTACCCTCCCCCCATAGCCAAATTGAATTGGCCTCTTTTTGTATATCGTTACCGCTCAAAACAGATTGAGCCTGATTCATGATACTCAACAGTTTTTCCCCTGCCTCTCCCTTTGGCAAATAATCAAAGACTTCCTTATCGGAGATATCATGAGGCGGCGTTGTATGGTCGGTCAAGCCGTTTCTCCAAATCATCAGATTTCTGTAACTTACGCCTGCATAAAATTCTATATCCTTGTATGGAATATTTTCATTTAGCAGTTTTATTAAGTTCTGTGATTTCTCCGTTGATATATGTCCGGCAGCAAAATCCTCCATTATACCGTTTTCTATATTTACAAAGTTACACCTATATGCCACATCAGAATTATCCATCTCTATGGATTTGCTGATGGCTTCAAGCGGCGCTCTACCTGTATAATAAACCAAAGGATCATAGCCCAAAACACTTAAATTTGCCACATCGCTTCCGGGATTTAATGATTCAGGTACAGTTTTAATCATACCCTTAACACCAGAAGCTACTATGTCCATATTGGGCGTTTTTGCATACTCCAAAGGGGTTTTACCGCCCAATTCCTCTATAGGCCAATCAGCCATTCCATCACCAAGTAAAATTACATACTTCATAATCTATCCTTCCATAATTTTTATATATATCTCTCTGTTTCTCGGACCGTCAAATTCCATAAAGAAAATACCCTGCCATCTACCCAGCACCAATTTATTATTTTCAACAATAACAGAAACACTCGAACCAACTATAGCGGATTGTATATGAGCATCGGAGTTGCCTTCTATATGCCTGTACGATTTTGAATATGGAACAAGATATTCAAGTCTATCCATTATATCATAAGTAACATCAGGGTCATAGGCTTCATTAATTACAATACCGGCAGTAGTATGTGGAACATAAACAAATACAACTCCATTTTTAATATGCTTAACACTATCTTCAACTAAACTTGTAATTTCCAGCATCTCTCTTCTTTTGTTGGTTTTAATATTTTTTATAATCATTCTCAACAACCCTAACTAAAATCTATACAAATTATTTCAAAAGTCAAAATTTTATTAGTTGAATTGAAACAAATTATATGGTATGTATTAAATTAATGGGAAAAGTCACAATAAAAGGAAAAAATTTCTTAGGATTTGAGATAGAAATTAATTCAAACAGTATAGACGAAATAAAAAAGGAACTTGATATAGTTCTATCAAGCAGCGCACACCTTCTGAAAAATACACTACTGACACTTAAATTAACAGAAAGCAACAAAATCTTTGCCGATAAAATAGTTAGTTTCATATCGGACAAAAATATAGATATCAACGCTGTAGTAGTACAAAACAAAAACGGATGCAATATTGATATTCCTATAATAGAAACGAAAGATATACATTTTTTAAAAGGTGAAGGCGAAAAACAAACAGCTTCATACAGAGGTAACTTAAGAAACGGTCAAACCGTAAGGGCTGATGGAGATGTTATAATTGCAGGTAATGCAAATGCCAATTCGTATATTTATGCAACGGGTAATATATTTATCTTGGGTAAGCTGAATGGAATAGCACACGCAGGATACGGTGGAAACAATGACGCAATTATATTTGCTTTCAATCTCAATCCACCGCAAATAAGAATAGGAGATTTAATAACAAGGTCTCCTGAGGAAAAAATAAGCATGAAAAGCAATAAAATTATATCACCGGAAGTAGCTTATGTAAATGATAACAGTATAATAATAAGTTCGTATGAAGAATGGATAAAATTAAAAGACTAATGGAGTAAACTATGTCAGGTAAAGTTTTGACTATTACATCGGGCAAAGGAGGTGTTGGGAAATCCACATCATCTGCCAATATAGCACTTGGGCTTGCACTTTCAGGAAAAAGGGTTGTAGCTATAGATTTGGATATAGGATTGAGAAACTTAGATATGATCTTAGGGTTGGAAAACAGAATAGTATACGATATCGTCAATATTGTAGAGAAGGTATGCAAACTCAATCAAGCATTAATAAAGGACAAAAGAACCGAAAATATGTTTTTAATAGCTGCCGCTCAAACAAGGGATAAATCGGCTGTTTCGACACAGCAGATAGTAGATCTTACAGAAGAGTTAAAAAAAGATTTTGACTATATAATCCTGGATTCACCTGCTGGAATAGAGGGGGGCTTTAAAAATGCAATGATACCTGCCGATGAAGTTATAATAATAACAACACCTGAAATTTCAGCTGTCAGGGACGCAGACAGAGTTATAGGCATCTTGGAAGCCAACAACAAAACGGAGGTAAGTTTAATCGTCAACAGAATCAATCCGACTCTCGTCAAAAAAGGCGATATGATGAGCAAGGATGATGTGTTACAGGTTCTAAGCATTCCGCTTATAGGCATTGTGCCTGAGGATAACAATATAGTAAGCTATACCAATATAGGTGAACCATCCATACTCCACAGAGAATCACGCTCAGGCTTAGCCTACAAAAATATAGTAGAAAGACTTATAGGTAAAGATGTGCCTTTCATGGAAATTATAGATGAGAAAAAGGGTATACTACAAAGCATAATAAACTTTTTTAAGGAATAGCTATTATGATTTTTGATTTTTTTAAAAGAAGAAAAATGACAAGCGCAGATAAAGCAAAAGAAAGGTTGCAGATAATCCTGGCTCATGAAAGAGCCGAGAATAAAACACCTTTCCTGGATGATCTAAGAAAGGATATAATAAAAGTTATAGCAAAATATGTTGATATTGACCCCAAAACAATCAATGTAAATTTACAAAAAGACAATTCTATGGAGATATTAGAAATTAATATACCGATTAAGTAATCTTAGACTTTTTGTATATGTAACTACTTACAGTTTGGATCATAATCCCTGATATTATCAGTACAAGTGCTACTATTGAGTAAGAATATATCTTTTCACCTAAAAATATATTTATAAAAATCAGAGCAATAAAGGGCGTAAGATAGACCGCATTTGATACTACATATATATTCCCGCTTCTTAATGCGGAAAACCAAAATACATACGATATGCCGTTTACAAATATACCGTTTACAAAAAGCCAAAAGATAACACTCGAATCTATAAAATTGATTTTCATAAAGGGAATAAACAATAAAGAGAGAAAAAATGATGATAAAAAATACACAAACACGGAGACTGTCTCGTCATATTTAGAATTCTTCCCAAGGACTGAAAAGAGTGCAAAGCTAATTGCTCCAAGCAAAGCCAAACTATCGCCTTTTATGCTCTCAAAATTTACAGATAAAAGATTTCCTTTTGAAACAATTACTGCTACACCAACAAAACTTATTGCTATAGAAACCAACTTTATAAAAGTTACAGATTCCTTAAAAATAAATATTGCAAACAGAATAACCAGAATGGGCCACAAATAATTTATAATAAAAACCTCTTGTGCTTTGGCAAAACTAAAAGCCCCGTAGAGAAAAACATAATAAACAAATGTGCCAAGAAATCCCAAGAAAAACAGATACATGTAATCTTTGGCTACATATTGCTTCATAATATAATGTTTTTTTGTAATTATCATATATGAAGCCATTGTCAAAGACGAAATAAGATTTGAAAATAACAACATTGCAAAATTATTCATACCCGCAAGCACTTTTTTTGAACAAACGGGAATTAACGCCCAGAAAATTATGCACAAAGAGACGTATAAAATATACTTATACGTCCTTATCTTCAATTTTTATCTCTTTCCCAATAATTAAAATCGGTATATTGTCTTTTATTGGATACTTAACCTTGCACCTCTTACATATTAAATATTCTCCGTTTTCATCTTGCTCAATTGATTCTTTACATATAGGACAACATAACATATCAACAAACTCTTTACTTAGTGCCATACAAAACCCTCCAGTGCTTTTTCTACTGTTTTATTCAGTTCTTCCGTATTAAATACAGAACCTGATTGAACCTTTATTAATTTAATATTTGCCGATTTCAAAGCCGGCTCCATAACACCCAACGAAAACATCTTTGCATTATTATCTTTATTGACTATAAAAATGGCAATTCTTGGTTTGAGGCTTGCTTCATCAACAATTAAAAAATCTATAAATTTACCGCTTATTCTCAAATATGCGTTTCTATTATCTTTGGGCGGCCATAAAAAGTCGGTAAGTCTTATTTTTGGGAAAATTTTCGCTCTAATATTGTGCCTTAATATGTAATCACAAAATGCATTGTACACAACCTTTTCTGTTTTAGACAAAAGAAATTCTTTTGATTTATAAGAAAACCTATCATCTTCTATCTTATATTCACTACTCTTGGTAAAAAAGTAGTATACTACAAGCAAAGCTATCAAAGAAACAATAATTATAAGCCACACAACACCCTCCTTTCACCTAAGAATAAAACATTTTTTCAATATTATCCAGAAGTTTTTAAGTTT
>CAZFWO010000018.1:0-15808 GCA_964522785.1 uncultured Desulfurellales bacterium | reverse complement strand
AGCAGGTTTGTGAAAAATAGACTCAAACAGTTGAGTTCGTCACCCATTTTCGTAAAAAACTTTTATTTTATTAAGAACTTTATCCAAGAAAAGAGGTGCTTAGGTCTATTCGTTTCAAGAACTTGATAATAAACTATACATTGTACAGTGGTCTCATTGCACAATTAAAACAAATAGAATTTCAATGTACCTAAAGCGTGAAGCATTTAAATCAATAAGTCTTATTTGAAACATCTATTCTGCAAACCTTTTGAGAGATATAAATATTTATACCATATGTGAATATATAACTGATAATAACAGCAAATGTTATAGGTATAACAATATCTGTAGAGCTGATTTCCAGGATTAAAACTATAGCTGCTATGGGTGTTTTTGCACTTGCTGCAAGCATAGCCGCCATTCCCGATAAAGTGAAAATGGTGAAATCATATGGGAAAAATGAGCCTATGGCATTGCCAAGAAGGGCGCCTATAAGTAGATTGGGAAGAATCAAGCCGCCTGAAATTCCAAACCCTATGGTAAAATCAATCAAAAAAATAACCAAAAACACATCCAAAATTGCACTCTGAGGGGACAGCTGAGTTTGAACAATGGTATTTAAAGCCTGATAATTAACTGATACAGAGAGCATTCCGTATCGATCATGGTTAAACATTAAAAAAATAATGGGAACAGCAAGAAAAACACCTATCAACGGCCTATATAAAGGCTTGATATAACTCGAAATACAATTTGAAAAATGATATGATATTACAAAAATATAAACAAATATAGCAACAACAATACCGAGCAACATCAAATACGGCAATACTTTAAAATTCCAATGAAGAGGCGAATTCAGTGTTATAAATGTATTAGTGCCCCTAAAATATGAGAACACAATATAACTAAAAACCGAGGCAATCAAAATTTGAGGAAACGGTTTATAATCCATATCTGAAACGTACCTTATTTCAAGCGCAAACAGAGCTCCGCCAAGAGGGGCTTTTAGTAGTGCGGATGTAAATGCACCAGCTCCTATCAATGCTATGTAACTCTTTTCCTCAAGATTGAACCATCGTGCAAAAAAGGATGAAATTGAAGAGCCCATAAAAAAAGAGGGGCCCTCTCTTCCTGCGGTAAAAACCCCAGCCAAAGAAAAGAGACTTATGATAAATTTATAGAACAGTGTTTTGGGTTTAATACTCTTGTCTATCTTGTTTATATTATTTAAAACATAGCTTATACCGGGCCCTGCAACCTTTGCATCGTAGGATATTACCAATCCCGTAAGCAAAGCCACAAAAAAAGGGTAGAGGTACAAAATATATACATTTGATGTAATGAAAATATTTATTTCAACAAGAAAATAATCAAACAGAGCCGCTACCAAACCGATTGACAACCCTACAATTATCGAAAAGGGTATCCATTTCATTAAGTACTTTAATACAGCCATCCAATTTAGATTGATGTAACGTACGGCATTTATGCAATTTATAATCTTTTCTTTATAATCAAATATCTTCATCAGGCATAACCAATAGAATATATACAATCATAAATACAGAACATATTTTTTGGAATTAACAACAATTTAAGATTGCCTTTTATTTTCAGTATATACCCTTACGGCAACATCACAAACTGATAAAACAACAGGACCTACTATTATGCCTATGGGTCCAAAAACTATAATTGACCCCAGTATGCCAAAAAACAAAATCATGGGATGTATATTAATTTTACTGCCTATAATTATAGGTCTTACATAGTTATCAACAAGACCTATTGCAAACACACCCCATGCAACTATAAAAATTCCACCGAAATAGTTGCCCTGTATTAAAAGATATATAGCTATAGGAACCCAAATAATCGCAGTGCCTACAAGCGGCACAAAGGAAAAAAGGGCTACTAAAAACATCCACATAAAAAAAGCGTTTAAACCGACTATGAGGAACCCTATTGCACCTACAAAACCCTGAATAAAGGCTGTGAGTACACCACCAAGAACAGTAGCATTTATACTATCCTTTATTGATATAAGAATACGTTCGAGACTTTTTCTATCTCCCACAATCGGAGCAATATAGTTGATAAACCTATCTTTATCCCTGATAAGATAAAATGTAATAATAAATGAAAAAACAAAATTTACCACAATACTGTATGTTCTAGAAAATACGACACCTATGTTTTTAGTTATCAAAACTCCCATATTCTGCAAAATAGAAAATAAAAAATCGTCAATTTTTTTAAGCCATGGAGCTATAATATTGAGCTTGGATATCTGATGTATTTTATCAATAACACTCTGAAAAGCCGCTCTTATGGAATCAATATTGTTTATAAACTTTTCCGTTTCATTAACGGTTATGAAAACGGCAATTGTTATAGGTATAGCTATAACAACAAAAATCACAAAAATTGTAACCAAGGAAGAAAGACCGGATATCTTGACATATTTATCTATTTTTTTATACAGGGGATAAAAAACGATGGCGAGTGTAATACCCCAAACAGCTGCCTTCCAAAAAGGGGCTATTATAATGAAAAAAGCTATAGAAAATACAAATAAAGACACATTAATAAAATTTAGCTTCATATCCTACGGTATACCCTTGAATAAAGCGAACTTATAAAATCATTTTTATATATATTCAACCTTTTGGAGAGCCATTTTCCACCCCTAACCTCAGCCCTTTTCAACAGATATAAGTCGGTATTCTTCGTATTAACACCAACATCTAATGTAAGCGCTCCTTTATATTGAGCTTTCTTTACTTCCTCAATCGCAACACTGTCATAATCACCCCAGGGGTAACAGAAAAAATCAACCTTAGCATTTACATTTTTCTCTATTATTGTTTTGGAATCATATATTTCCATTTTTATACGCTCTTTTTGCCTCTCATCATTCTCATATTTAAATTCTACGCTGTTTCTTTTTAAATATTTTCTACACTCTTTAAATAAAGTATTCATAGCCGATTTCTTATTTTTAAAAAACAGCACCCCCCCTTTTTTGGATACAAAATCAGCGAGATAATCCCTCAATTTTACATCATCTTCAATACACTTTGTTGCACAATCCCACTTTTTTTCAAAAACTGGTATACCGAGTCTTCTATCCTTTGTAAGTTCATAAAGCCATTCTATTGTGCCTGTATCGTTGAATTTTTCAATCTTTTTTGAAGAAAAACAGGCAGTATGGTTCGAAGAGTGTGAACCGACCTCAAATATACCGCTTGATACCATCTCCCCTAACTCTTCCCAGCTTACATATCTTGACTTATCTATTAATTCTTTGACTTTATGGGCAATATTCATAGAGACAAGCTCTTCATAGGTTGCCCTTTTAATGTTGTTTGCCACCTTATTGGCAATGACAAATATCGTAGCATAGTATCCGTATTTTTTGAGTAAAGGATAGGCATAAATAAAATTATCAGCGTAACCATCATCAAATGTTATATGAACACTCTTCTTAGGGGGATTTCTACCGCTTGAAATATATTCGTATATCTCTTTCAGTGTAATAGGTCTAAACCCCTCTTTTTTTAAGGTTAAAAGATTACTTTCAAAATTATTCGGATCTATCCTTTCACCATAATCAATATGATGATAACATAAAATTAATGCACCCATCAATCTGACTCAAATAGTCTACTCAATCCTCCAATCACCGAGCCCTCTCCTTTTTGGCTGCCAAGCAACTTAGGGGAACTTTCTATTATTCTATTTGCCAGTCTTGAAAATGGCAAACTTTGAAGATAAACCGTACCCACACCACTCAATGTGGCAAGAAACAGCCCTTCACCGCCGAATATCATGGATTTCAAACCGCCGGCTCTTTCTATATCATAATTTATACCCTCACTAAAACCTACAAGACATCCCGTATCAACACGTAGGGTTTCTCCATGCAATTCTTTTTTCACCACAGTTCCACAGGCATGTATAAAAACCATCCCATCACCGATAAGTCTTTCCAAAATAAAACCTTCACCGCCGAAAAAACCTACGCCGAGACGCCTATTAAAGGCTATATCTATCTTAGTGCCTAAAGCCGCACACAGAAAAGCATCTTTTTGACAGTATATTGTTCCACCGAATTTGGATAGATCCACGGGAATTATCTTTCCAGGATACGGCGCCGCAAATGCCACATGACTTTTACCCTCTCCGAGATTTGTAAAGTGCGTCATAAAAACAGACTCTTGAGCAATAGCCCTTTTACCTGCACTCAAAAGCTTACCTAAAACACCCTCATCGGCATCTGAACCGTCACCAAGCTTTGTCTCGAAAGCTATACCGTTTTCCATATAATTCATCGCTCCAGCCTCTGCAATAACTGTTTCTTGAGGATCCAATTCAACTTCAACAAGCTGCATCTCACTTCCTATAATTTTATAGTCAACTTCATGACATACCATAATCTCACCCCTCTCTATTTAGGTTGTTTTACTCTGCCGTTGTAAAAAATCCTGCATTGTGTTTTTTTTATTCCCACTGACTCTTCAATCTTTCCGAATAGGGACATTGCTTTGCCAATAAGGGTATTTTTTATTATACTCCCCGGATATACCTTCGGATTAGAAAAACTTCCGCCAATCTTTTGCACTATTGTTGCACAGCCCCTTTTATTTAAAACAGCTACTCTAACATTCTCGTATCTTTGTAGCTTAAAGTCCAACTTTCCTTTTGCAGCTATTCTGTTTTTTCTCGTAGAGAAAGCAACATCACTCAAATTTCCTATGCCGTTTCTTATATCAATCTTAACAAACAACTTTTTTATCTCTGTTTTACCCCTATTTAATGTCGATACCAAAGATGCAGAGTTGTAAACCTTATTGGATAAAACGCCGAGAGGACCCACAACAAGAAATGAGCCTATATCTATAATATTTAAGCCTCTTGTTTTATCATATTGCTCCAATATTTTATCTAGATTCTCTCCCTTTAAAACTATATTTTCACCCTTCATATTCAATGCACCGTTAAGTGTTTCAATGGCACCAGGATTTTTATTTAAAGCACTAAAAGAAATATAGGAATTTACGGAAATAAAACCGTTTAATTCCATATTTTTGTACATAGCCTTTGAAACCCTATACAGATTCAATTTTTCACATTTTTGTTCTATATTAACAAGACCGTTTTTTACAAAATCAACCTTCATAAAACCAGAAAAGTCAGAATCAAATACTTGATAACTCACAGGCTTGATATTTAAAATGCCATTGTCCATGCCAAAGTCGGCTTTTATGTTACTCATTAAGCACTTTTTATTAACATTTAAGCACTCTGCATCCATTTTTCCATGTAAAATAATACTGTTATAAAAATTCTTGGCATTATTGAAGTATTTCAAAGAAGACATAATATTTAAATTGCTTATGTATACTCTACTTCTATTTGATAGATCGAGATAATTCACATAGGCATTTTTTATATGAATTTTGGATATAAAAATATTCCTGCTTTTTCCAGTTGTAGTCTTGTTATCGTTGCTGTTTTTACACGATGTTTGCGCTACATTAAGCACTCCTTTACCGCTTTTAACAAGATATATTTTAGGATTATCTATTATTATACTATTTATTTTAATGTTACTTTTTATTAAAGAAATAATATCCAAACCGATATATATATCATCCGCAGTTGCTATATCCTTTTTATAAAAACTTTTTGGGTTTTTAATCTCAACACTGGATATATCAAAACCAAAGGGAAACATTGAAAACGATATATCCCTATTTATCTTTACTTCGTAGCCGGTAGCCTTATACACGGCTTTTTCCATATCCGGCTTATACTTATTAAAATTAAGCGTGCTGACAAAAATAACAATTCCAATAATAATCACAAAAAACAACACTGCAACAAACAATAAAGTTTTTTTCATTGCCGCCTCCTCTCTATCTTTTATATGCTTTATTATTTATAATTTATCAGAATTGTCAATCAAAGAAGTTTGACAAATAGGCTAACATTTATTAAGTTGATTCGAGGCAAAAAAGGAGAAGGTATGTTATCAATTGGAAGCTCCGAACTTATAGTAATAGCAGTTATAGCTCTATTAATTGTGGGACCAAAAAGACTGCCGGAAATTTTACGGGATGTAGCCAAGATATATAAAAATTTTATGGATGCCTTAAATGAAGCAAAAAATGAAATAGAAGAAGATGTTGATGAAGTAAACATAAAGAAAAATATAGAGGATAAATGGAAAAACATTATAGAAGAGAATGACAGGGATGAAGAAAAAAAATCCCGATAACATGACACTACTTGAACATATAGAAGAATTGAGAAAACGGTTATTATGGATTCTTGGCGGTATAGCCATAGGTATAATACTGTCCTATTCATATTCGGAAAAGATTCTCACCATTGCCGTAGAGCCATTAAAAAAAGCCCTGCCTATCGGGAGTAAAATAATCTTTACCGGCGTTACTGAAGCTTTTTGGGTAAGACTTGAAGCTGCTTTGGTTGCAGGTATAACAATAAGTATACCGTTTACCTTTTACCAGATATGGCTATTTATCAAGCCCGGTTTAAAGGAAAACGAAAAAAAGTTTGCCATTCCTTTTACCGTTTTTTTTAGTTTATTTTTTATAGCCGGGGTTTTGTTCGCTTACAAGGTTGTCCTGCCTATCGGTTTTGCCTTTCTGTTAAAATACGGTGGAAAAGACCTTTCCGCCATGCCAAGCATAAAACAGTATATGTCACTCTTTTTAAGAATATTAACAGCTTTTGGCATTGTTTTTGAACTGCCCATCGTATCATTCGTACTATCAAGATTAGGCATAATTAACGCCAAAGACCTGTTGAAAAAATTCGATTATGCCCTGTTAATAATATTCATAATAGCTGCAATTCTTACCCCTCCCGACATTTTTACTCAATTCTTAATGGCTGGGCCGCTAACATTCTTATATCTTGTAAGCATAGGCATAGCTTACATATTCTCCACAAAGAAATGATTTACATTATGGCTTTTCTATTCTTTTTATTTGGGCTTATTATAGGAAGTTTTTTGAATGTGTGTATATACAGGATTCCGATAGGAAAATCCATTGTGTATCCACCTTCGTCATGTCCAAACTGTAACACACGCATAAAATGGTATGACAATATTCCTGTTTTGAGCTATATTGCTTTGGGTGGCAGATGTAGAAACTGCAAATCCAAAATATCTTTCATTTATCCTGCAGTAGAGCTTTTAACGGGCATTTTAAGCCTTTTAATTTTCTTAAAATATGGACTATCTATTCAAACGGGTGCGTTCCTGGTATTTTCTTATGCCTTAATTGTAGGTAGTTTTATAGATATAAAATACTACATCATACCGGATAGAATAAGCATAGGACTTATTGTGGTCGGTATAGCTTTTTCATATTTTCTACCCATTGGCATAAAAAACTCACTCCTTGGTGCAGTCGGAGGATTTTTACTGCTCTATTTTGTTGCAATTTTGGGCCAAATAGTATTTAAAAAAGAGGCAATGGGTGGCGGAGATATAAAATTATTGTCTGGCATAGGAGCTTTCATAGGTATAAAAGGAATCCTTTTTACGCTGTTTTTTGCTTCTTTTTTGGGAAGCATAGTAGGAGTATTTCTAATATTAATAGGTAAAAAAGAGATAACAAGCAAATTGCCCTTTGGTCCGTATCTCTCTTTATCGGCTATATGTTATATATTCTTCGGCGAATTTCTTATTAAAACCTTATATGGTGTTTAAATGAAAAAAATAGACTTTTACATACTGAAAAATATAACCTCAAACTTTATTATATCGTTCATTATAACAACATTCATAATGATTATAGGCAATACAATAAAGATATATGACCTGTTGTTTGCAAAGGGTGTAAGTATAACTCTAATGGGCAAAATATTCTGGGATATGGTTGTTTTTCTTTCAATATTTACAGTACCTATGTCACTAACAATTGCCATTAATTTTGTCTATACCGAATTATCAAACAATTCCGAAATAACAGCCCTAAGAAGTTGTGGTGTTTCATTGAAAAGGCTCTACCTTCCATCCCTTATTTTTACTGTATTAATATTTTTTATGCTATTCTATGATATATCATTTTTATCGTACAAAACAAAATTATCATATAAAATAAATATAACACAGGCTTTCAAAAATAAAATATATGTAGGCTTAAAGCAAAAAGAGTTCTATACGGGGTTGCAGGGCACAACGCTGTATGCTCAAAAAATATCTCCGGATAAAAAAACCATGTATAACGTTTTTTACGCAAAAAACAACAGCGTAATTACAGCCAAAGAGGCTCATTTTCAAGATGCAGTATTCGGTGTTATTATAAATTTTACAAAGGCTCACATATACAGCAAAAAAGAGGGTGTTATAGAATACGGAACGACACAGAACTACAAAATAGCTGTCTCAATAGACAGTGAAACAAAAAGCTTTACAGATAAAAACGATACAAGGTTTATGGATCTCAGTGAGCTTATTGCATTTCACAACAAAACACACAATAGAGAAGCTCTATATAAAATAAACAAGATGTTTGTGCTCTCTTTAAGTGTTTTTGTGCTCTCCATGATAGGATTTGCGTTTGGCATTATATTCGCAAGAAGCGGAAAAAGCGCAGGTATAGCTATCAGCCTCTCCATATTTTTTATCTTCTATATACTTGAAATGCTTGGGGAATCTATCTTTAAAAATTATGGCATAATTTGGACTATATGGCTTCCGGATTTGATACTGTTTATCTTCGCAAGCTATATATTCTACAAAAAATCAACAAACTAATAAATACTATCAGCAAATAGGGAAAAAGATATCCAAATCTGTCAAAAAAAGTGGGTTTTGTTACATTGATGGTTATACTTTTCGTCAAGGTACCTTCAGTATTCTCCCTCAACGATGCATAAACAGCGCCTGTTGGTGAAATTATCTCCGTAATACCCGTATTCGCAGCCCTTACAAGCCATATGCTATTTTCGACAGCTCTAAAAACAGAGCTTCTATGCAATAGATAGAATGTGGGTGTTTTATCAAACCACGCATCATTTGTTAAAACAGACAGGAGGTTTGCACCCATATTTTTATACTCCCTCGAAATACCTTCGAAAGCCTCTTCGTAGCACACCATAGCCCCTATCCTTAGCCCTTTATAGTAAAAAATTATGTTGCCTTTACCCTCTGTAAAATCCCCAGGGTCTATATTTGATGTCAAAACATTTCCAATAATATGCCTAAGCGGTATAAATTCCGCAAACGGAACAAGTTTCTGTTTGTTGTAATACGCGATATTTTTATCCGTCACAAAAACAACGGAGTTGAAATAGTCATTATTTACACTTCTAACAACACCTGCAATCAAGCCAAAGTGTTTGTGTCTGACAAAACTAACAATACTGTTGTTCTTTTCAGTGAAAAGATAGGGATATGCCGATTCAGGCCAAAAAGCAATATCACTCTTTAAATCTTTGGTTGCATCTATATATATATTTAGATTTCTGCTCAAATACCTCTCATCCCACTTTTCATTTTGAGGAATACCCCCCTGAACTATCGAAATTGTTTTTTGTACTGAATCAATCGTTTTTGAATACGGTAAAAACAAAAAGACAGACATAAACAGTAAAATAATATAACCTGTTTTTCTATTTTTTATAATAAGGTAGAGTGCAACATTTACAAATATAAGTTCCAGCGTCACAAAGTATGAACCAAAGTAGGAAGCCGACTTAATAAAAATAGGCAAATTATAAACAAGCAAATTCAGATTTCCAAGTGGCAATCCGTAAAACACTGCGGATTTAAAATATTCAAAAACGGCAAACAAGAATGGCAAAAACAGAAGATTGAGTTTCAACTTTTTATACAGCAAAACGGGCATATAGAGATAAAGAAAATGGTAGGAGACAAGTGCTATATATAGGATAAAGGCTAAAAATATATTGAGTCCATAATAAATGTACAAGCTTTTAAAAATACCTGAATATAGAAATGCGACAAACGGGAAGAATGTAAAAAATGCAAGTTTCAAAGCATTTGTCTTCTCATTTTTCTGTAGAAAAAACAAAAAAGGTAAAAATGCAAGAGAAGAAAGGTATGAAAAATAAAAAGACAATATTAAGGTTACAGACGAAAAATAGAAAAATCTATTTGATAACTTCGCCAACTTCAAATTTATAACCGGCAAGAAAAGCCTTTATATCCATAGGTTTTTTTGATTCGGGCTGAATCTTTTTTATTGAAACAGACCCATTTTTGCATCCTATAACAAGCCTGCTCTTAGATATATCTAAAACCGTTGAGGGTAAACCATTTAAATCAACAGCTTCAGCCTCAAGCACCTTGAACATCTTTGATTTATATACAAAATATGCACTTGGCCACCCGTAGTAAGCCCTGGCCATATTTACAATTTTATTGGCAGACATATCATCAAAATCTATCTTGCCGTCAGACTTTTCTATAATTTTTGTGAATATTGCACACGATTCGTCCTGTTTTCTTGGTTTTAGTTCTCCCTTCTCTATGGCTTCAATAGCGCATACAACCATTTTTGAACCGACTTTCGAGAGTCTATCATGCAGTGTCTCGTAATTATCATTTTTATCTATCTTTTCAACCCACTGCATATATATATCACCGGCATCCATTTTTTTGCTGACATCTATAATCGAAACGCCTGTATATTTTTCGCCGTTTAATAAGGCATAATTTATAGGAGAAGGACCTCTGTATTTCGGCAGTAGTGAAGGATGAATATTTATCGCCCTGTATCTGGGGATTTCAACAATACTCTCAGGTAAAAACTTTCCATAAGATACAACAACAAAGATATCAGCACCAAATGATTCTATTTTTTTGTAAACTTCGTCGGATTTCAAATTTTCAGGCTGATATACTTCGATAGAGTGCTCAACTGCAAATTTTTTTACCGGTGTTTCAATAAGCTTCTTGCCTCTCTTCCCCTTTCTATCCGGTGTTGAAACAACGCCTACAACATCAATGTGAGAATTTATAAACGCTTTAAGCGGATATAGGGCAAATGCGCTTGTCCCGAAAAAAAGTATTTTCACTGTACACTATTCCTTTTCTTTTTAAGCTTTTTCCACTCTTTTCTGAACATCGCCCTTTTAATGGGCGAAAGTCTGTCAACAAACAAAACTCCATTAAGATGGTCAATCTCATGCTGCAACACAACACTCAAAAAACTATCCGTTTCTATTATTCTGTCGTTTCCACCTATATCTATATATCTAACCTTCACACCCCTCTTTCTGTTCTTTACAGAACCATAGTAGCCTGGTATACTTAAGCAACCTTCTTCATGCTCTTCATATATTCCCTCGCTTTCGACAATTTCAGGGTTTATAAGCTGAATCAACTCGCTATTGCCCTCCGGCATCATATCAATAACAACAAGCTTTTCTGTTAGGCCCAACTGCTCTGCCGCTAAGCCTATTCCTCGATATTTATACATCATATCTCTCATAGTATTTAGCAATTCTATAATTCTATCATCTATCTTTTCAACATTTACAGCTTTTTTTCTTAAAATAGAATCCGGATAAACCTTTATTTCATATCCCATAATCACCTCCTGCAGAAATAGTATTAACCTTGCCTTGAAAAATCAAGGTTTTTCAAAAATTCATACAGATGCCCCAATGCCCTTTTTGAGGTTGATTTTTTCATAAAATTTTTATTACCCATATACCTTGTTCTAATTGTGTGCATTTTGCCTTTATAATATATATTTACAGAAAAGATGCTATCCTCTATACCGCTTGGGAAAATAACTATATCTGCGCCATCTACTTTACCAATATTATCAAGATTTTCTTTCTTACTTATTATTGCATTCGCAAAACTTTTTTTATCGGACATAAGAAGACTTAGATAGCCGCCTGTAAAACTCTCAACTATGCCGAGTTTCATATTCATATTCTGCAAAAGCTCATCCACAGTATCCTCTATAACCTCATCATTCTTAGAATAAAGCCTATTTCCAAATTCATTAAAAACAGCATTGTATATGTAATCGAGCCTACTCTGTTTTTTTGCAAACACCCTGACTGCAAGTTCCCCCTCTTGAGCATTTAGTATAATTTCAACATCGTCTGTATCAATCCCCTTTAAAAATTCATCCATATCGGATTCTGCAACACCAACCAATTTTAAATCATACCTCAAATAGTCTTTATGTGGAAATCTTGCCCTGATTTCATCCAAAACATAGTTTTTAAACATAGGTTTCATTTCACTTGGCACACCAGGCATAGAGATAAAATACGCCCTGTTAATTTTCATCAAAATTCCGCAGGCTGTACCGTAATCATTGTTTATAATCTCACACCCCTTTGGCAAATAGGACTGCCTCAAGTGCGATAATTTCAAATTCACCCCTTTGCTTTTTACCTTCCTTATCACATCAAAATAGATTGTTTTGTTAAGCTTCAACCCTGTTTTAGCAGCAAACGACAGCCCCTCAGTTGTTCTGTCGTCAAATGTAGGACCTAAACCACCAGTAGTTATAACCAAATCGTATTTTTTGCTCAAAAGTTCAAATTCGC
This sequence comes from uncultured Desulfurellales bacterium, assembly GCA_964522785.1. GTDB lineage: Bacteria > Campylobacterota_A > Desulfurellia > Desulfurellales > Hippeaceae > S144-51. The sequence goes on along the minus strand of CAZFWO010000018.1, from coordinate 3,244 downwards.
ACTTAATTTGTTTAATATCATCACCTAAGGCTACAATTTCGTCTACATAGTACCCATAGGATGCAAGTGTTTTTGCAATATAATTGGAATTTGTATCAACAATAGAACCGTTTAAAATCTCATTCCCAATTGAAACAACAGCTATATTCATAATCCCATATCTCCTAAAAAAACATTAATTTAACAGCAAAAGCAACAAGCAGAATCAGCAAAGCCGCACGTATAAATTTATCACCTTTTTTAATGGAAACACTTATTGCTATTCTCGCTCCGATAATACTGCCCAAACCAAGAACAATTCCTACCAAAAAATTTACCTGATTTGCAAAGATAAATACAGGTAAAATGACCAGCGTGTATAGTGTTATAACAAAAACCTTGATTGCGTTGGCTTCAATCATACTAAACCCTCCCCAAATCGAAGCAGCTATAATAAAAAAACCAACGCCAGCCTGTATAAATCCACCGTATATGCCTATAAAAAAGAAAGCAACAATCATTAATGCCCATTTTTTTTGTGAATAGTGCGCTTTCACAAATTGCTGAGGCTTGTATATGGTTACAAGACTTACAACAACCATAAGTATGGCTATTATTTTCTTCAAAAGATTATCCGATATGTGAGTGGCAATATAACTGCCCACAAAAGAACCTACAATTGCCGAAGGGGCAACTACCAACACAAATTTATAATTAAGAAGCTTCAGTTTGTAGAATTTTAACGATGCAAATGTATTTTGGATTATGAGCCCTACCCTGTTTGTTCCGTTTGCAACAGTAGGAGATAAACCGAGTGCTATCAAAACCGCAAGCGTCAAAAACGACCCTCCTGCAGCCAACACATTTATAAAACCAACAACTATACCTGCGGCAAATATAAGCACAAAATGCAAAACATTCATGACAAACATTTTATAGATTGAGTATATAAAGTAAATAAAATATTTTATCTTGAGGCCATTGCTTAGAGAATTTATACTTAATCAACACAAATCTTGTATTGGAAAACAATTAAGCAATCAATTTCTCAGGAACTCTTCTCTATTTTTGACCAGCTGTCTTTTAGGGTAGCAGTCCTATTGAATATAAGCTTTTCATCTGTAGAGTCTTTATCAACACAGAAATAGCCCTTTCGCAAAAATTGATATTTTTCGCCCGGTTTTGCACCATTTAAAGACGATTCCGCTTTACAGTTTTTCAAAACAACAAGCGAATCTTCGTTTATATTGTCCAAAAAACCGTTGGCAATCTCACCTTCATCAGGATTTTCTTTGTTAAATAGGTGCGAATACAGCCTAACCTCAACATTCAAGCAATGTTTTGCGGACACCCAATGTAGCGTACCTCTAACCCTTCTCCCGTCATCTGTCCATCCTCCCCTGGATTTTGGATCGTAGGTACAGTGCAACTCAACTATATCGCCGTTTTCATCTTTAACAACCTTGTTACAGGTCATATAATAGGCGTGCTTGAGCCTAACCTCTTTACCTACTGACAATCTAAAAAATTTTTTTGGCGCATCCTCTCTAAAATCTTCCCTTTCTATATAAATTTCTCTGCCAAACGGCACTTTCCTAAATCCATCATCAGGGTTCTCGGGGTTGTTTTCAGCATCAAGCAGCTCTGTTTTGTCCTCCGGATAATTTGTTATTATAACCCTTATCGGATCAAGCACAACCATAACCCTTTGAGCTTTCTTGTTCAAATCATCTCTGATGCAGTGTTCCAAAAAAGCATAATCAACGATTGAGTCACTCCTTGTTATACCGGTTTTTTCAACAAAATCTCTAATTGATTCCGGCGTATAGCCTCTTCTTCTCAAACCTGCAATGGTCGGCATTCTTGGGTCGTCCCATCCGTTTACATAGCTCTTATTGACAAGCTCTGTGAGTTTTCTTTTACTTAATACGGTATAGGTTAAATTTAATCTTGCAAACTCTATCTGTTTGGGCTTGTATATGCCAAGCTGTTCCAAAAACCATTCATAGAGTATCCTGTGGTCAGCAAATTCAAGTGTGCACAGGGAGTGTGTTATACCCTCTATTGAATCCTCAAGGCAGTGCGCCCAATCGTATGTTGGATATATTGACCATTTGTTGCCCATTTTATGGTGTTTGGCGTGAACTATTCTATACATCACAGGATCTCTCATATTTAAATTTGGATGAGCCATATCTATTTTAGCACGCAATGTTTTTGAGCCATCTTCAAATGCGCCATTTTTCATCTTTTCAAACAGCTCCAAATTTTCTTCAACCGAGCGGTCTCTATATGGACTATCTTTCCCAGGTTTTGTGAGTGTTCCCCTATAGCTTCTTATTTCATCGGCTGTTAAATCGCATACATAGGCTTTACCTTTTTTAATTAAATCAATTGCATACTCATACATCTTATCAAAATACGAAGATGCATAAAACAACCTATTATCCCAATCAAAACCGAGCCATTTTACATCCTCAATTATAGAGTTTACATACTCTGTATCCTCTTTTAAGGGATTGGTATCATCAAAACGAAGATTGCATTTTCCGTTATATTTTTGAGCTATACCAAAATTCAAACAGATGGATTTTGCATGCCCTATGTGCAGATATCCGTTTGGCTCAGGCGGGAAACGTGTGTGCACCCTTTTATCGTATTTTCCACTTTCCAAATCATGTTCTATAATCTCTTCTATAAAATTGGCGTATTTTTTCTCCGTCATTTTTGCTCCTTAAAATCACATTTTTGCTTAAATAATAATATCATAACGAATAATTCATTTCAAGCAATCAAATTAACACAAAAACCCTTTAGGAGATTATTGCATAACTCATATTTCTTATCAAGTTCTTGAAACGAATAGACCTAAGCACCTATTTTTGTGGATAAAGTTTTTTACGAAAATAGGTAACGGGCTCAACTATTTGAGTCTATTTTTCACAAATCTGCTGTTATTTTCTTTATGGCAACTGACATTACGCAAAAAGTGCTTAGTATACTTAATGAGCAAATAAAGGATGAATTCCTCACCATCCATTTTATAAATAAACTTAATGACACCACTGCACAATGATACAATAACAATATAATATACTGTTTCTTATCAAACTCTTTCAACTCAGAATGAATTTTTTAACGACAACCCAGCACCTATTTTGTGAATAAAGTTTCTTACGAAAATAAAAGTTTTTTACGAAAATAGGTGTCGGGTCATATTCGTTTCAAGAGCTTGATAAGAAACTATACATTGTGCAGTGGTCTC
>CAZFWO010000017.1:0-16639 GCA_964522785.1 uncultured Desulfurellales bacterium | reverse complement strand
TTGATAAGGAATTGTAAGAGTATCATTTTATTGCTATGCAGCGGTCTCATAGATATTAATTCTTAATTTTTAATCGTTCTGTAATGTTTTATATGTTATATTTGTGTGTTATAAGGAGTGTTGTATGAGAGTTCTTATTGTGGAAGATGAAAAAACACTTGCCGATTTGATAAAAATCGGTTTAGAAGATGAAAACTACTCAGTAGATATTGCATATGATGGAGAAGAAGGACTGTTTTTGGCTGAGAATGAAACGTTTGATATTATTATACTTGATATAATGCTACCTAAACTAAACGGAGTAGATTTATTAAAAGAGTTGCGTCTTAAGGGTATAAGAACGCCTGTTTTAATACTTACCGCAAAAAGCGATATAGACGACAAAGTAACGGGCTTGAATAGCGGCGCCGATGATTATCTGACAAAACCCTTCTCATTTGATGAGCTACTGGCACGCATCAAGGCTATTCTAAGGCGTAAATTTAATGTTGCCGATAATATAATTAAAATTGCCGATTTAGAGATTAATCTTTTGACACATGAGATAAAGAGGGACGATAAAAAAATAGATCTGACTGCAAAGGAATATGCACTTTTGGAATATCTCGTTCTAAATAAGAACAAATTATTAACAAGAACCGAGATAACCGAGCATATTTACAACTATGATTTTGATTTGGACAGCAATATTATTGATGTAATGATAACAAGATTAAGGAAAAAAATAGATAAGGGCTTTGAAAAAAAACTTATACAAACCGTTCGAGGTTCGGGTTATATGGTGAAAGAGCAGTGATCCTATCGTCCATTAAATCTCGTATCGTTATTCTATATATTTCAATAATGTTTATTGTTTTATTGTCGCTATCCATCTTCCTTTTTTTTAATTTAAAAAATATTGTGTATAAACCTATAGATTCCAACCTTCTATCAAAGGCAAAGATGCTTGACGATATGATAAATGGCAGCGTTTTTCACTTTAGTTTTTCTGATATTAACGGAAACAGATTTCAACTAAATTTTTCAAATGGCAATATGTGGATATACTCCTCCAAATATTCAAAATACTTTTTTCAAATTCGTTCTTTTGATGGCAAAGTGATAGAAAAATCCATATCTCTTGGAAATATATCACTGCCATTTAAAAAAAAGTTTAACCGATGTTATACTGTTTATACGAATAACAAGGCATTTAGACTTCTAAATTATGAAGATAAAAAAAATCGATTAATTATACAGGTTGCATACGATGCAGAGAGTGAGAATAATATATTATACAAGTTTAGCTTAATTATACTCTTATACATACTTTTTATTATGATTGCATCTGCCATAAGCGGATTTATGGTGTCCAAAAAAGCTCTTGAACCCCTTGATGAAATGAGAAGTGAAATAAAAAATATTTCTGAGCATAACCTTAATAAAAAGATAGAGATGAAAGATATACCGAAAGAACTTCAAATGCTGGTTTTGTCGTTCAATAGAATGCTTGATAGACTTGACAGTTCATTTAAACAGCAAAAACAGTTTATATCGGATGTTTCACATGAACTTAAAACACCTGTCTCTGTTATAATGATGCAAAGCGATATAATTTTAAGAAAAAAACACACCGAAGAGGAGTATAAAAACGCTATATACACCATTAAAAACACTACTTACATGATGTCGGGTTTAATAGAAAAAATGCTATTCATCGCACGCCTGGATTCAAAATATAACAAGATATCATTTGAAAAAGTTATATTGAATGATATAGTTCAAGATGCTGTGAATCTACTTAAACATAGCGCAAGGGATAAAAACATATTCATTAGTTTTAATAATACTGAAACATACAGCGTAAATGGAGATCGAACAATGCTGCTTGAGGTTTTTATAAACCTTATAGACAATGCCATTAAATACAATAAAGAAAATGGTAATGTAGATATAGATATAAGCAAAGACGAAGATTTTATTGTTGTAAAAATAAAGGACAGCGGGATTGGGATATCCGAAAAAGATATAGATAATATAGATAAAGAGTTCTACAGGGTTGATGAGTCACGCTCTAAACAAACAGAAGGATTCGGCTTGGGATTGAGTATTGTGAAAAAAATTATAAAAATACATAACGGCAGAATGACAATTAAAAGTCAATTGGGCATAGGAACAGAGGTTGCCGTATATTTAAAAAAGGCATAAAAATTTTTATTTTAATCATTTTGTAATAATCGGTTTTGTATAATCCTATTTGAAATTATGTTTTTAAGGGGGTGTTTCTATGAAAAAAAGTTTGATTTTGGGAGGTGTTTTTACAACGGCTATTATATTTAGTTTTCCAACATTTGGCACAAACAGCATGAGAAACTTGATAGGTTTGAAAAGTGTCAATATCCAAAAGACCGTTGAGCGGGCATACGTAGGTGAAATCTTAAGCTTTGAGTTTGAAGACAGACATGTTGTTCGTGATGTCAAGGTTGTTTAAATATTTGAGAGTTGAAAAGCTGAAAGCTCGGATTATTATTTTTAAAAAATTTTTGGAGGTGTGACAATGTTAAATTTTAAGCGTTTAAAAATCTTGATAGTATTCATGATTTTCATGGGTATATCCTTGAGTTCTTTTGCTTATTCCCTGCCGGTTTTTAAAAATATTGCCAAAAACGCTCTGCCGGCTGTTGTAAACATAAGTACTACACAAGTTGTTAAGGTACATAACCCATTTGAGGGCTACAATTTTAATGATAATGATCCATTTAATAGTTTCTTCAAGAATTTCTTCGACAATATGCCTCGCGAAAGAAAGGTGCATGCACTTGGTTCAGGTTTTATAATTTCCAAAGACGGATACATATTAACCAACTATCACGTTATAAAAAGGGCTACAACCATCAAAGTAACACTGCTCAAAACAAATGAGGTTTATACGGCAAAGATTGTAGGAACAGATCCTAAAGCTGATATTGCCCTCATAAAAATAAAACCGAAGAGACAACTGCCTACTCTAAGCCTTGGTGATTCTGATAAAATAGATATAGGCGATTGGGTTATAGCCGTAGGCAACCCCTTCGGATTAAACGGAACAGTTACAGCAGGAATAATCAGTGCGAAGGGCAGAGTGATAGGTGAAGGACCGTTTGACCATTTTCTACAGACGGATGCTGCAATTAATCCTGGAAATTCAGGCGGACCCTTAATAGATATGGAAGGCAAGGTGATAGGCATAAACACTGCAATAGTAGCAGGCGGGCAGGGTATAGGATTTGCAATACCGATAAATATGGTAAAAAACGAGATGTCTTTTCTAATGAAAGGACAAAGTATTAAAAGGGGATACCTCGGCGTGATGATACAGCCTCTAACACCTGAAGCTGCAAAAGAACTTGGATTAAAAGATATTAACGGAGCTATTGTTTCTCAAGTTATGAAAAACAGTGCGGCACAAAAAGCAGGGATAAAACCCGGCGATATCATTGTCAGTGTAAATGGTAAACCAGTCCACTCTTCAAGTGATTTGCCCTATATTATATCATCCATGAAACCCGGTACAAAAATTAAGATGGACATCATAAGAAACAAACATAAAATTACAAAAGAAATAACTTTGGGAACAATGCCTAACAAGGAAGAATGGGCATCTTCTGTCAATAACAAAATATATGAGACAAAATACGGGTTTTCTGTTTCAGATATCAACAGTCAGCTTGCCGAAAAATACAATATTAAACAGAAAAAAGGTGTAGTTATAGTATCTGTAAAACCCAATTCATTTGCTGCTATGGTCGGTGTCAAACCAGGTGATCTAATTGTAAAATTAAATTACAAACCTGTAAAAAATCTAAAAGATTTCAAAGAAATTATAAAATCAGCCAAGAATGTAATCTTCTTACATATTTTGAGAGGAAACACACATATTTTTATAACCATACAAAAATAGCCTGCAAAAGAGTCCGATTTTTTAAGGAAATCGGACTCTTTTTTATATCTTTTAACATTGACTTTTATATATAAAAGACTATTTTGATAAATAAAGCGTAGAACTTGGAACTTGTAATATATCTCAGGATGTTAAAATTTTAAATTAAGGGGTGTTGCTCTATGAAAGCAGTTGTAATGGCGGGTGGATTCGGAACGCGTATACAACCTTTGACAAACTCCATACCAAAACCTATGTTACCAATTCTAAATAAACCCATGATGGAGCATATTCTATTAAGATTGAAGAAATACGGTATAACAGATATAGTCGTACTTCTCTACTTTAAACCCGATATTATTAAAAATTATTTCAAAGACGGCTCAGATTGGGGTTTGAACATCTCTTATGTTTTGCCTGATGACGATTACGGAACGGCAGGTGCTGTAAAATGTGCACAGGACCTTCTTGATGAAACATTTATAGTTATAAGCGGTGATTTGGTGACCGATTTTGATCTTGGCAAAATAATCGAGTTTCATAAAAATAAACATTCTAAGGTAACTATAACACTGACATCCGTAGAAAACCCGCTACAATTCGGTGTTGTTATCACAGATGAAAACAAAAAAATAGTGAATTTTTTGGAAAAGCCCACATGGGATGAGGTGTTAAGTGATACTATCAATACAGGTATATATGTAATAGAACCTGAAATTCTGGACTATATACCTAAAAATGAAAACTTTGACTTTTCAAAGGACCTTTTTCCCAAATTATTAAAAAACGATATTAATTTATGGGGATGCGAGATCAACGGGTACTGGAGGGATGTAGGAAACACCAAAAGCTACAGGGATGCACATAAGGATATACTGGAAGGAAAGGTTGAGCTAATGCAGTGTGAGAAGTGTATTAACTACCAATCTGCAAAAATCTATAAAGGCGATAATGTTGCTCTAAACGACACGCTTCTTTTAAATGGGAACCTAATTATAGGAAATAATGTATCTTTTGAAAATAATGTAGAATTAGAGAATTGTGTTATAGGCGACAATGTATTTATAGATGACGATGTAACGCTAAAAAATTGTATTATATGGAATGACTCCATTATAAACAGGGGATGCACTATTTATAATGGGGTCATCTGTAACAATAATCGTATAGGTAAGGGTGTTGTTGCAAAGCAAGGTGTGATAATAGCAGAAAATTGTGAAGTGGAAGACTTTGTATCCTTTGAAAAGGATGTAACAGTTTGGCCTGATAAAGTAATAGAAGAGGGCTCCTTAGTCAGTAATAATATAGTTTGGGGTAACAGATACAAAAACTCTATCTTTGAAGAAAGCAAAATTAAAGGGAAAACCAATGCTGAACTTTCGTGCGAGCTCTCTTTAAAGATAGCTGAAGCATTTGCAGCTACACTCCCTGTCGGAAGCCATGTTTTTATGTCCAGAGATTATAAAAATTCATCGAGAATGTTGAAGAGGGTTTTCCATGGCGGCTTGCTTTCAAGTGGTGTAAACGTTATAGACCTTCATATTTTGCCATCGGTTGTTATTCAATATATATTGCGTTTCTATAAAGATGTCGTGGCGGGATTGCATTTTAGACAATCTCCGAACAACCCTCTTGAAAGTGATATATTGTTTTTTACAGGAGACGGTATTCCAATAAGCCCTATAGCGGAAAAGAGCTGTGAGAGAATATTCTTTAGGGAAAGTTTCAGACGTATAGAACCGCAAAACATAGGTAGAACAACAGAGATGTTTGATAGTGAAGATAGGTATGTAGAAAACTTCATAAAGACAATCAATGCAAACATTTTAAAACGTAAAAAAGCAAAGATTGTAGCCGATGTTATGTTTAGTTCTATTTCTGATATATATCCAAGAATACTCAATAACCTTGGCATCAAAAGTATAGTAACAAGTGCATATAGAGACGATAGAAAGTTGTCTAATATACCGTTGCATACAAAAGAATCTCAAAAAGAGCTGTCTACTATAATACAATCCTTAAATTATGATGCAGGTTTTATGATATTCCCGAGCGGAAGAAGACTAAAAGTCTTATGTGATGACGGAGTACCACTAAGGGATCATATAGCTCTTAGTGCATTTTTATACTTAATAAATATGTATAACGAGGATAAGAAGGTGTTTCTTTCGTTTGACTCTCCAGATTATTATGAAGACACATTTAAAAATATTGAATTTTCAAGGGGTAAGATAAGAAATCTTACCGTAGATGAAATAGAAAATTATTACTTAATAGCAAATGCTAACGGTAATTATACCTTTACGGAATTTGGGTACTCTATGGATGCTCTATACGCAAGTGTTAAATTATTGGAAATGTTGAAAGAACATGATTTAAAGCTTAGTGATATCATAAAGAAAATACATAAGTTTTACTATAAAACGAGGCGCATAAATGTGCCAGCAGCAAAGAAGGGCAAAATCATGAGACTTTTTGTTGAAGATGTTCAAGGCAGAAAACTCTCTCACATGGACGGTATCAAAGCATGGCTTGGAGAAAAAGAATGGATACTTGTAAAACCTGAATCCTACGACGATTTCGTAGTCATATCTGTTCAGGCAAAAGACGACGAAAGAGGGGAATCAATAATGGAAGAATATACCGAAAAAATAAGCAGGTGGGTTATATGAAAACTCTATATCTCTCTTTTTTATGGCATATGCATCAGCCTTATTATAAAGACAATACAGAAAACAAGTATTTTATGCCCTATGTTTTCTTACATTCGATAAAAGATTACTATGATATGCTTATGCATGTCTCAAAATATAAAAATATAAAGTGCACATTTAATTTAACGCCGTCCCTTTTGTATCAAATAGATGATCTGTCAAAAAATATTGAACAGGATATGTTCATATACGTGCTTTTAAAAGATGTCAAATCACTAATTGACAACGAAAAAATATTTCTTTTAAACAATCTTTTTTCCATAAATTACAAAAACTTTATAGAACCTGTAGAATATTACGACAAGCTCTACAAAAAACAAGCAAATAAGGATGCTTTGAATATATTGTCCGATAATGAACTGCTTGATCTGGAAGTTTTGTATCTGCTCGCCAACTGTGGTTATTATCTGAAACAAGACAATTTCATAAAAAAATTGATCAATAAAGGCAAATGGTTTACGCAAAAGGAAAAAGAGGATTTGGTGTATTATCTTAGAGATTTCTTAGGGAAAATCATACCTCTCTATAGGTCAATGAAAGAGGAAGGTAAAATCTCAATAACAACATCTCCATTCTATCATCCTATTTTACCGTTATTAATGGATAGGGAAAATGCAAAAAAAGCTAAGCAGGATGTAACTCTGCCAAAAATTAAAGCCAACTTTAAAGATGACGCGGATTTGCAAATAAAAAAAGCTTTAGAATTGAATAAAGAATTATTTGGCTGCAAACCGAATGGATTCTGGCCATCCGAAGGCTCGGTGAGCGACGGCGTTATAGAACTATTTAGAAAAAACGGTATAAAATATATACTGACCGATGAAGATGTGCTGTTTAAAACAGTAAAAAGCAATGACAGATCTTACATTTACAAGGTCTATAAAATCAATGGTGTTAATGTTTTTTTTAGGGACAAGAATTTAAGCAACGATATAAGTTTCAGATACAACGCTTTAAACGCCAAAGATGCCGTAAATGATTTTATATCTCACCTAAGAGGTATATACGACTACCATGAGTTTTCCCCTATTGTCAGTGTTGTTATGGACGGCGAAAATGCGTGGGAATTTTATAAAAACAACGGATATGATTTCTTTGAAGAACTTTATACGCAACTCGAAAAACTTGATTGGTGCAAGACGGTAACCTTTGATGAGGTTTTAAATTTAACAGATGTAGAAAAACAAAGCTTAAAGCATATAGAACCCGGAAGTTGGATATGCGGTAATTTTGATGTATGGATAGGTAAAAAAGAAAAAAACAGGGCATGGGATATACTTTCTCTCGCTAAAAATGAGTGTGATAGCAGCAATAAAGATGTGGAAGAAGAGCTGCTTATAGCTGAAGGCAGTGATTGGTTTTGGTGGTATGACGATGACTTTTATACTCCCATTAAAGATAAGTTCGATGGACTATTTAGAAAACACTTGATTAACGCATATAGAATGTCAAATAAAACCATACCACATAATCTGTTTGAGCCTATAACAAGAATAAAACCTGAAGGCAATATATTGAAGCACAAAGCACCCATTACTCCTTTTATAGACGGTGAATTAACCACAGTTTTTGAATGGGTTGAAAGTCTTTTGTTTGAGGCAAAGCCGACCAATGCAATATTTAATGCTATGAGGGTATGTTTTGACGATAAGTTCACTTATATTGCGTTATTGGGCGATAGCGCTAAGGTTTCAGACGAAATGGTATTTGAATTTGATTTCCCTGACAAAAAAATCTTTAATCTGAGTATTCCTGTAAAAAACAGGAAAGGTGACGGGTTTTTGATTAAAACAGGTGAAATTACAGAAATAAGGATAAACGGGAAACTTGAATTTGAGTATGTCATTTTAAGAATAAAAATGGATAAAAAAATAGAGGAAGAAATATTTTTTGAGAAGGTGAAATATGAGTAAACCAATTATGCTTTTCGGTATTCACTGCCATCAACCTGTGGATAATTTCCATAATATAGTTGACAGAGCCATAGAAAAAGCTTACAAGCCCTTTATTAATGTAGTTAGAAATTATAATTTTAAATTTTCCATTCACTTTAGCGGCTGGCTGTTTGAGTATATAAAGGAGCATTCAAGAGAATTTTTCAAAAGTCTACAGGATTTGAGTGATAAAGGCAACGTAGAATTTTTTACAGGCGGTTACTATGAGCCTGTACTAACGAGTATACCGTCGGATGATGCAAAGAGACAGATTGAAAAGCTCAACTGTTTTATAAAGGACAATTTTGGACAAACTCCTAAGGGTCTGTGGCTTACGGAGAGGGTTTATGATGAATCGATAGTGGAAGACCTAATCAATGTCGGCATAGATTATATAGTAGTTGACGACTACCATTTTCTGAGTGCTGGTTTTAAAAAATCTGAGTTAAACGGATATTTTACAACAGAAAAAGGCGGCAATAAACTATCAATATATCCCATAAATAAGGACTTGAGGTATATGATTCCGTTTAAAGAAGTAAAAGATGTTGTTGCATACTTAAAAGATTTCAAAGATGGCAATGCTGCCATTATTTTTGATGATGGTGAGAAGTTTGGCATATGGCCAAAAACATACGATTGGGTATACAACCATAAATGGCTGGAGAATTTTTTGGAAAACCTCTTCGACAATATACAAACAATGACATTTAACGAACATATAAACAGCTTTAAACCCAATGGTATAGCCTATCTGCCAAGCTGCTCGTACTATGAAATGGGGGAATGGAGTCTAAGAAGTGAAAACTACTTTAAGTTGCAAGAAATTAGGGAGCATTTTAAGGATATAGACCCATATTTAAGAGGAGGTATCTGGAAAAACTTTTTTGTAAAGTATGAAGAAAGCAATAGAATACATAAGAGAATGCTTGAGATGTCAAAACATAGAGCAAAAAAGTCCAATAAACAATTTGTGGAAAATCTATTTAAACTACAATGTAATGATGTGTATTGGCACGGTGTTTTCGGAGGAATATATCTACCCAACCTCAGGGATAATGCGTACAGATTTTTAATAAATTGCGAAAATGAGATTTATAGGCAAAAAACAACAAAAACAGTTACGATTGACAGCAATTTTGACGGGTATAAAAAGGTAAAACTTGTAAGTCCTGAAATCGTAGCAATATTTGATGAGAAATATGCCGGACAGATGGTTGAGTTTGATCTAAGGGATAAAGCGTTCAACCTTCAAAACACACTGACAAGAAGAGAGGAGTTCTACCATAAAAGTATAACGAGAGATTCCGGTTCAAAAAGTCAAAGCGGAATAGATACTATACATGAACTTAAAAACAATGACATAGAGAAATGGAGGGATAAGATATACTATGACTGGTATATAAAGAATTCGTTTATCGATCACATAGTTGACGACAGTGTGAATATAGAGAACTTTGAACGTTGCTCTTTTAAAGAGTATGGAGATTTTGCAAATCAGCCCTTTAAAATGATTTCAAAGAAGCCTTTAACCTTTGAGAGGAATGGCGGATTCTATTTTGATAAAAAATACGATACGAATCTTAAAAAATCATTTGGTTTAAAAAACGGTACACTACACTTCAGTATTCAAATTAATAGCGATTTTGTGCGTGAATTTGATTATTTACTTGAGTTTAACTTCCATTTTGCCAACTTAAACAATGTAAAAATTAACAATGTAGAGGCCAATTCAGTAAGAAAAAGCAGGGAACCTATCAAAAACATTAATATATATGACGGATACACACGAAAGGTGTTGAATATTAATTTTGAAAATGAGTTTATTTTTATGAGTTATCCGTTGAATACGGTATCTCAAAGTGAGGGCGGATTGAATTATAATAATCAAGGTATAACCATAGGAGCATTATTTTCATTACGCGACAGATTAAACAAAATCAATGGCTATATCGATATATTATCAGTATCGGAGGAATAGAATGAATGGAAATGGGTTAGGTCAGGAATTCAAAAATGCTCCATCGAGTTTTCATGGTACGGCGAATAAGAAAGAAAGCTCGTATATAAATATAGAAATACCCCAATCTTACGGTGAAGACAAGGTTGTAATTTTGCCGGTTAACCCGCATCTTTGCTTTTCATATTGGGAAATTACGGAGAAATTATTTAGAGACAATTTAAAAGCGCGCTTATATGATAATAATGGCAATGTTGTGCATGAATTTGGAATAGACAAAAGGGTTGGAGATTATTACATAAATGCCAATTTAGCGGATAAAAGGGTGCAAATGATTATAGGATACAACAAATCCGGGAATTTTGTTGAACTTTTACGCTCAAACATTATTATAGTACCGAGGGATTATATGGTGTACGCTGATACTTATGAAAAAGGCGGTATAGGAAAAAAAGAATGGCTCAAGATAATAGAAAAATCAAAGTACAATTCGCAATTTTCAGCTTCTTTTTTAAAACAAGAGGAACTTATAAAACAGGTAAATAAAAGAATGAAAAATATGAGCAGTTCATATATGGAGGAATACAGTGTTTAAAGGTTATTGGATGCCTGTTTTGCACATGCATTTGCCATTTGTAAAACATCCTGAATTTGATTATTTTTTAGAGGAACATTGGCTTTTTGAAGCTATTAACGAATCTTACATACCCATTCTTATGAAAATGAAATCCTTAAATGACAACAATATAGACTTTAGAATAACATTCTCCATAACACCTCCGCTATCAGAAATGCTAAAAGATAAGTTGTTGATGCATAAATACTCCGAGCATTTGGATAAACAGATAGAATTAACTGAGAAAGAAACTAAAAGATTGAAAGACGACAGGCAATTTGCAGATTTGGCACAGTTTTACCACTATAGATTTCTCGATATAAAGAAATTTTTTAACAGTTTTTTAAAGGGAAATGTTCTGTATGGTTTTAAGTACTTTCAAGAAAAAGGCAAGATAGAAATTATTACATGTGCAGCTACACACGGATTTTTACCGCTTTTGAATGTTAACGAAAAAGCTGTGGAAGCTCAAATCAGTATAGGAGTTGAGTCGTACAAAAGGGTCTTTGGAAAAAAGCCAAAGGGCATATGGCTTCCGGAATGCGCATACTATGAAGGATTGGATAAGCTGTTATCCAAATATGATATTGAATTTTTCTTCTTAGACACACACGGTATTATATATGCAAATCCCGCACCAAAAAGGGGACCGTATGCACCCATTTTAACACCTAACGGGGTGTATGCCTTCGGTAGAGATGTTGAGTCGTCAAAGCAGGTGTGGAGTTCAAAGGAAGGTTATCCCGGAGATTTTGACTATAGAGATTTTTACAGGGATATAGGTTATGACGCCGACTTCGAATATATACGGCCATACATAAGCCCGGATGGTATAAGGGTTTTCACAGGCATAAAATACTATAAAATCACAGGAACATCCAATTACAAACTTCCTTATGAGCCGATTAATGCACAGGGCAAAACTATTATGCATGCTCAAAAATTTCACTTTGACAGAGAAAAACAGATAGAATATGCAGGAAGGTTTTTAGACATAAAACCTGTTATTGTTTCTCCTTATGATGCGGAATTATTCGGACATTGGTGGTTTGAAGGTGTGGATTTTTTATATTTTCTTTTTAAAGAGATAGATAAACATAAAGTTATCAAGGCAATAACACCGAGCGAATATTTGAGTAAAAACAAAGAACAGCAGATATGCAAACCCAATCCTTCATCCTGGGGAGATAGGGGCTATTTTGACGTCTGGCTAAATGGTGGAAATGACTGGATATACAGACATTTGCACCACATGTCAGACAAAATGCAGCAATTGGCAAACAGATTTAAAGATGAGACAGATGTCATAAAAGTCAGATCACTTAATCAACTTGCGAGGGAAAATTTGCTTGCCCAAAGTAGCGATTGGGCGTTTTTAATGACTACAAATACAGCAAGGGATTATAGCGAAAGGAGAACAAAAGAACATATAAAAAACTTCAACAAGCTGGTTGATATGATTGAAAACAACAATATAGATTTAGACTTTTTGCAATGGATAGAATTCAGGGATTCTATATTCAACTGGCTTGATTTTAGAATATTTGCCGATGGTTGATCTGTTTTTCGATGTAGGAGGAACTAACACAAGATACACGGTAAAAGAAAAAAACAGGTATATAAAAAGCGGCTCTGTAAAAACGCAAGGCATAGATTTGCTACTTTTTATGGAGCGGGTTATTAAAGAATATAGTAGTGTCAATTTTATAGGTATTTCATTTGCAGGCCAGATATTTAATAATAAAATCATTTCTTCGCCAAATATTAAATTGCCCAATATCGACATAGCTCTATATCTGAAAGAAAGATATAGTGCGGATGTTGCTATTGAAAATGATTTGAAATGCGCTGCACTTGCCGAGCATAGTATAAGAAAACAGTCTAAAGCGTTCGTTTCTCTGTTTATAGGAAGTGGCATAGGGAGTGCCTATATTTATGATGGAAAACTTATCAGAGGAAATAAGAATATGGCAGGTGAAATAGGACATATATATTTCAAGAAAGCACCTTTTAGATGCGGATGCGGGAAAAATACCTGCGTTGAGCTGTTCAGCTCTGGAAGTGCAATCGAAAAATGGTTTGATTTTTATGGAGTAGATGACAAACCTACATTGAATAATTTGAATAAAATAGATAAGCTAAAAGGTGTAAAGGAAAATTTTTATGAAGGATTATCACTTGTATGCTCGGTTATTGTTAAGGCAACAGATCCGGATTTTGTTGTACTTGGGGGAGGTGTACTGAGCAATAATCCCTCTCTCGCTGATTTTATGAAAGAGAAAATCAAAGAATTCAGCTTTACAAGAAATAGTATTACAGTTGAAATGTCTGCCTTTAAGGATTCATCTCTTAGGGGCGCAGAATTTTTAAAGTAGGGGTATATTCTATGAAACTACCATACGAGATAGACCCGCACTACTCAAAGAGAGTAGCCTATTTTTCTATGGAATTTGGGATTGATCAAGCATTAAAAACATACGCTGGCGGTTTGGGTCTTTTATCTGGTTCACATATGAGAAGTGCGTATTTATTAAAACAAAACATAGTTGGTGTTGGAATATTATGGAGTTACGGGTATTATGATCAAGAACTTCAGAAAGAAGAGTTAAGTATGGAGGTTGTTTATAGAAGAAAACGATACTATTTCCTGGATGATACCGGAATAACAATAACTTTAAATATTGCCAAATCACAGGTGAAAGTTAAAGCTTTTCTATTGAAACCGGAGATATTTAACACCGCTCCTATCTACTTTTTAACTACGGACATAGAGGAAAATGACTTTTTATCCCGTACTATTACACATAAATTATATGAAAACAACAAAGACACAAGAACAGCTCAGGAGATGGTGCTTGGTATAGGTGGAACAAAGATTTTAGAAGCTTTGGGAAAAACAGTTGACATATACCATATAAACGAAAACAACGCACTACCGCTGACATTTTACCTATACTCAAAATACAAGAATATTGACGAAGTGAAAAAGAGGGTAGTTTTCACAACGCACACACCGGAAAACACAGGTTATGATGAAGATAACCTTGAACCACTACAGAGAATGAACTATTTTTGCGGCTTGGACGATAAGACGATACGTACCATAACATCATGTAATGACTCAAAGTTTAATAAAAATGTTGTAGCTTTTAGAATGTCTAAGGTTGCTAACGCCGTTTCAAAAAAACATCGTGAGACAGCTGTTAATTTATGGTCATCCTTTAAGAATATTTGTCCCATAATATCAATTACAAACGCTCAGGACTCAGAATATTGGGCAGATAAGGTAATCATGAAATCTTTTTTATCAAATAACAATATAATGCTAATTGAAAGAAAAAAGGAATTAAAAAAGCAACTGTTTAAAATTGTTGCAAATCAAACCGGCAAGCTATTTGATGTAGATACCTTGACCATTGTTTGGGCAAGGAGATTTGTGGATTACAAAAGGCCTATGCTATTTGAACGTGAATGGGAAAGATTTAAATATTTATTGCAACGTGAATCTAAGCCTATACAAATTGTTTTCGCCGGAAAACCACATCCAAACGCTGGGAACAATATAAATATTTTTAACAAACTATTAAATATATCAAAAGATTTTAAAAATATGGCTGTGCTTGCAGGGTATGAGCTTGAGATGTCTATGGCGCTGAAGAAGGGATGTGATATATGGTTGAATACACCTCGTATTATGCATGAAGCCTCGGGCACAAGTGGTATTAGCGCTGCTATGAACGCTGCTGTGAACTTCTCTACTTTTGATGGATGGATTTCCGAATTTGCCACTGATGGTGTTAATAGCTTTATAATACCTCCTGTAAATCCTAACCTGCCATGGGATAAACAGGACGAATTGGATTGTAAAAATATGATAAATATACTTGAAAACAAAATCATACCCAAGTACTACAATGATCAAGATGGATGGTTAAGTATAATTAAAAATTCCATAAGTGATGTCATGGACTATTTTGATTCAAGGAGAATGGCTGACGAATATTATACAAAATTATATAATTTTGAGTATGGAGAGGAATAATGGGTATTGGAATACTTTCTTCCGGCGGTGATTGTGCCGGTATGAATCCTGCAATAAGAAAATTTGTAGATAAATGCTATTTTAAAAATCAGCAACCATATTTTATATATGATGGTTTAGAGGGTATGATTGATGGGAAAATAAAAAAAGCCAACCATATCGATGTATCGGGTATTTTATACAGAGGCGGAACAATCTTAAGATCCTCAAGATCAAAACGTTTCTATGATAAAAAATACAGGGAAAAAGCCTACAAACAGTTAAAAAAACATGATATAGATAGTCTTGTTGTGCTTGGCGGAGACGGTTCTTTTAGGGCACTAAATCAATTCTATAATGATTTTGGAATAAGATGCATAGGCATACCATCTACCATAGACAACGATATATATGCAACCGAATATTGCCTCGGAGTTGATACGGCATTGAATGTTATTAGGTCTTCACTTGATAACATAAGAGATACAGCTTCATCATTTAGAAGGGCATTTGTTATAGAGGTTATGGGTAAAGAGTGCGGATATCTCGCTTTGGTATCGGCTATTACAAGTGGGGCAGAGGTTTGCGTTATACCCGAGATTGGATATAATCCAAAAAATTTATGTGAAAGATTAAAAAAAGAATTCAATGAAGGCAGAAACTACATAATAGCTATAGTGGCAGAAGGTACAGGCTTAACAAAAGAGGTTGCAGATTGGCTTGAAAAAGACATAGGAATTGATACGCGCATTTCCGTTTTAGGGCATATACAAAGAGGCGGCAACCCCACTGTGTATGACAGATTAATGGGATTTGAATTTATAGAACACGGTTTAAATGCACTAATAGACAAAAAAGTTCCAAACGGGGTTGTAACCTTCAGAAATGGTACATTTTTTATAGAATCTATAGATTATGTAAGCTCAAATAAATATAAAATTAAGGATGAGCTCTTAAAATTGGCAGGTAAAATGACAGGGGTTTATAAATAAATTGGCAAGAGCCAAATCTCTGTTTAATTTTTTAGTAATCGCTTTTAAAAATTTTTAAATTCAAAAACAAAAAACTTAAATTCAAGAATTGACTCTTTTTTGATGGTTTTATTTTATATCTACAACTTCTACGTTAAATATAAGATTTTGGCCTGCGAGGGGATGATTAAAATCTATTAATATATATTCCTCTTGAATATCAGTTATTGTTACAGGCACCTGAGAGGTTTCGGTTTGTGCCATAAGCTGCATCCCTATTTCCGGCTTTATGTTTTCAGGAAAATGTTCTTTCTCTATTTTTTGAACTGCTTCGGGGTTTCTCTCGCCGTAAGCATCCTTGGGCGCTACGGTAACTTCTTTTGTATCTCCCTTTTCCAGCCCTTCCAAACCCTTTTCCAAACCAGGAATTATTGTTCCGGCTCCAAATACAAATTCAAGTGGCTCTTTACCTTTAGATGAATCAAATAGTGTGCCATCTTCCAATTTTCCCTCATAGTGAATAGT
>CAZFWO010000016.1:0-17085 GCA_964522785.1 uncultured Desulfurellales bacterium | reverse complement strand
ATAACTTGAGTTGAGAGAGTTTGATAAGAAACAGTATATTATATTGTTATTAAGCTATTGTGCAATGGTCTCTTAAGGTAGTATTTTAGAGCTTCAAGTGCCAACTCATAGCTTAAATAGCCAAAACCGGATATGATACCTATGGCTATATCGGATAGGTAGGAGTTGTTCCTGAAACTCTCTCTTCCATACACATTGGATATATGAACCTCAACAAAGGGGATAGAAACAGATAAAAGTGCATCCCTTATTGCTATACTTGTATGGGTATATGCTGCGGCATTTAAAACAATACCATCTATGCGTTCATTAGGCAGGATTTGTATCTTAGATACAATCTCTCCTTCTGAATTTGAATGGAATATATCTACTTCCATACCTAATTTTTCGGCTTTTTTCGCTATTTTTTCGTTAATTTCATCAAGAGTCAGGCTGCCATAGATTGTCGGCTCTCTTTTCCCAAGCATATTTAAATTGGGCCCGTGTATAACCTCAACCTTCATCTTACACCAAACGAACAGGCATATAGATAAGAATACCCTCCCTTTTTCTCTTTGTATATACACTTTCTCATCGGAGCCTCTCTATCACTGGAAATGAGCAGAGTATCTATAGCATCTTTCACTTCATCCAAACTTATCTTCTTTTTCAAATCTTTCTCTATATAATTTTTAATATTCTCTTCGCTAAATGGGATTCTTCCCTTCTCATCTAAAGACCTCGCAGCTTTTTCAACAAGCATTAATGTTTCCATATCAACTACCCTACTTTACACCGTAAATGACATTTTTTTGCCGCCAAAGAGATGCATATGTATATGAAACACCTCCTGCCCTGAGTCTGCACCGTTGTTTATAAGTATTCTATATCCACTTTTATCTATGCCCATATCTTTGGCTATCTTGTTGGCAATTACAGCCATATCGGCTATAATATACTTGTTTGTTTCGTCTATATCCGACAAATATGCAATATGTTCCTTTGGTATTATTAATATGTGCACAGGGGCCTTAGGATGAATATCCTTGAATGCCATATACTTTTCATCCTCATACACCTTATCGGCAGGTATCTCACCCTTAACTATTTTACAGAATATGCACATAAAACCTCCCTATCTCAATATGGTTTCATCCCGCTTCGCGCCTGTAGAAACTATTTTCACAGGAATACCCAAAAAATTTTCTATAAATTCTATGTACTTCCTTGCATTATCGGGCAGTTCCTTAAATGTTTTAATCTCTGTAGTAGAATCCCAGCCTTTGAATGTCTTATATATAGGCTTGCACTTTGAAAACTCCTCAAGTTGAGATGGTATAAAACCTATTTTTCGACCTTCATACTCATACCCCGTGCATACGTTAATTTCATCCAACCCATCTAAAACATCTATTTTTGTCATTGCTATTTCATCTATTCCGCTTAGCATAACAGCATACTTGACAGCTACAAGATCGAGCCATCCGCATCTTCTCGGCCTTCCTGTTGTCGCTCCGAACTCTCTGCCTTTTTCTCTTATAGTTTCTCCCATATCATCAAGCAGCTCTGAAGGAAATGGGCCATTGCCAACCCTTGTTGTATACGCCTTCATAACACCCATAACGCTATCCAATGCCTTATAGGGCAACCCTGTGCCCGAGAATGCTCCGCCTACCGTAGGGTTTGACGATGTTACAAACGGATATGTCCCAAAATCTACATCAAGCAGAGAACCTTGAGCTCCCTCAAGCAAGATATTTTTCTTATTCTTAAAAACCCCATTTAAATAATAAACGGTATTTCTTATATATGGCCTTATCTTTTTTGCATACTCGGCATACTCTTCAAATATATCGTCTGCATTAAATCTGTTTATACCGTAAGCATCACATAATTTATTTATCTCTTTAACACTGTTTTCTATTTTCTTTTTTAAAATAGCATCATCTTCCAGATCACAAATCCTTATACCTGTCCTTGCATGCTTATCAACATAACAAGGGCCTATACCCCTCTTTGTTGTTCCTATTTTGCCTTCTCCCAGGCTGTTTTCCTTTAGAGCATCAAACTCTTTATGGTATGGCATAACAATATGCGCTTTCTCGCTTATCAGCAGCCTTTCGCTTATATTTATGCCAAGATTCTCAAGTGTTTCCTTCTCTTCAAGAAAACTTTTAATGTCGATAACAACACCGTTGCCTATAACACATATTTTATCCTCATGCAATATACCAGATGGTATCAAATGCAGTATAAATTTTTTATCATCTATACAAACCGTATGCCCTGCATTGCTTCCACCTTGGTATCTAACAATTACGTCGGCATTCTGTGTTAATATATCAACTATTTTTCCTTTTCCTTCATCGCCCCATTGTGCACCGACAATTAGTCTATTCATGTTTTCTCCTTATCAAACAAAAAATATGTTAGCTCATCCAAATTTATAGCAAATCCCGTAGCAGGAATATATTTACCGAACTGCCTCGTAACATTTCCGTACCTGCCTCCAACCGCAAGATTCGTATGTTCTGAAAATATGTCAAAAACTATACCGTGATGATACATAGGATATTCACAATAAAACAGATCTAAGAAAACAGATACCTCCCCATACTTATTATTCAAGTCATTCGCAAGTTTAATTGCATCAGATGCGCATTCATCGATATCCTTATAATCCTCTAATTTTGTGAAATAACCACTCTTTCTATTTAAAAGTTCCAGTTGTTCTATAAAACCGTTAGGCAAATTATCTACACTTTTTAAAACCAAATCGAAATTTTTTTTATGGATTGCTTCTTCAATAGTGTTAATTTTATCCCTGTCATTTATATTGAAGAGTTTCATTAAATTATGCAAAATATAGGTATCGGATATGCGCAAACTCAGGTTACTAAGATTCAATTTGCTCAAAGAAGATACGGCAAGTTCTATAACTTCTTTATCTGCGCTTATATCCTTTATACCGAACAGTTCAACTCCAGCCTGCCTAAATTCCCTTTTTTGTCCTGAGTGCTCCTTTACATCCCTATATATATTGTCTGCATAACATACCCTTACCGGCATATCAAAGTTGCCCATAATAATAGCCTGTGTTATCTGCATGGTGATATCTGCTCTCAAGATCATTGTCTGGCCGCTGTTTCTATCTATAATTTTAAACAGTTGTGTTTTAAGAGGCTCAAACAAATTTTCAAACACGCTATCCTCATAAGAAAACAGCGATGTTACAATTTCTTTATAGCCTTTCGTACCAAAAAATTCTATCAGCCTGTTTTCAATTTTTCTACGCAGGGAAGATACAGGCTCAAAGAACTGTACAACTCCGGATGGAACACTATTCAACGAATGTCTCCATAACCTTTTCAACACCTTTTCCGAAATTTGCGTTCATACCCAGCTTTTTCAATGCCATTTCCAGTGCGCTTATTGATATAACAACATCCATTTTATCAAAATATCCAAGATGAGCAATCCTGAAAATCTTGCCCTTAAGTGAACCTTGACCGTTGGATATATGCACGCCGTATGTTTTCATCAGGTTTATTATATCAGCGGAATCTACACCTTCAGGCGCTTTGACAGCCGTAAGAGAGTTGGTTGGTGATTTTGCAAGCACCTTTAATCCCAATGCCTCCACACCTAAGCGCGTAGCCTTTGCAAGCAGTGCATGGCGTGCAAAAACATTTTCAAGACCCTCTTCAAATATCATTTTTAACGACTCTCTCAAGCCCAAAACAAGCGTAACAGGCGGCGTAAAATGTCCTGCATCCGCATTCAGTTCACCCAATATATTGAAATAGTATTTTGATATATTTGACTGTTCCATCATCTTTTTTGCTTTTTCACTAACGCTCAATATCGATAGTCCGGGTGGCAGCATCAGCGCCTTTTGTGAACCCGTTATCATAATATCAATATTCCATTCATCCGTTTTAACATCCATAGCACCTATCGTTGTAATCCCATCCACAACAAATGCAACATTCGGATACATATCCTTTAGCATAAGCCCTATCTTATCTATAGGATGATAAACACCCGTGGATGTTTCGGTTGCCTGTATAAATAGTGCTTTTACATTCGGATGTTTTGCCATTGCCTCTTTTATCTGCCTGCAGTACACCCTCTCACCGTATTCAACATCTATCACCACAGGAACAATATTGTATGCCCTCATCAATTCAGCCCAGCGTTCGCCGAACTTTCCGGAAGAAACAGCAATAGCCTCATCACCTTCGCTTAATAAGTTGGTAATGCTTGCCTCCATTGCTCCTGTGCCGCTGGATGAGAATATAACTATATCATTTTTTGTCTGAAACAGCTGCTTTAAAAGCTCAATCGTCTCATAAAACAGAGCTTTAAATTCTTTTGTTCTATGATGCATTATAGGCTGCGCCATCGACAGCGCTATTCTTTCCGGAACAGGAGTAGGTCCCGGTGTCATAAGATAGTTTTTAATCATATTTTACATACCTCTACCAATCTATATCTTTAACATCTCCCAAAACAGTAATATGGAACTCATCGAGATTAAGCAAATCAATAATTTCTACTATGTCGTCCAGCGTAACCCTTTCGACTTTGTTGATTATCTCCTGTTCATCCACATAGCCGCCGTACATAATCGTATCTATTCCCTGTTTCACCATCAATGGATATGAAGACTCTAATGACAGCATATAAGAACCCTTAAAATATGTCTTTGCTTTATTCAAATCTTCCTTGCTGATATACTCTTTTTTTAGTTTTTTTAGCTCCTTCTTAACACTATCAAGTAATTTTTGTGTATTGTCTTTGTATGTCCCTGAAAAAATACTGAATATACCGCCTTTTTTAAACAGCTTTACGGAAGACGAAATATGATAGCATAGGGACTGTTCCTCCCTTATTGTTTGAAAAAGCCTTGAACTCATTGCTCCGCCGAATATATCGTTAAGTAGATAGGCTGCGTATTTTCTTTCATCATACAGATCAAATAGATTGCACCCTATTACAATATTGGATTGCTGAATATCCCTGTTAACCACATTTATGCCTTTTATAAATTTAAAATATACATCGTCTTTGAGCTTTTTTTCAAAAAAATCTTCAAAAGAAAATTGTTCACCAATACTAAAATCAACATTTCTCACATCGCCGACTGCAGATATGATTAACTGCTCCGGTTTATAATACTTTCCCATAAAGCTTAAAAGGTCCTCACGTTTGTAAGATCTAATCTGTTCTTTCTTTCCCAGTATAGGCTTGCCAAAGCTGCCTTCTATGGCATTTTCCATAAAAGACTCAAAGACTGCTTCATCGGGGTTATCATCAGTCATATTGATTTCTTCTATTACAACGCCCTTTTCTTTTTCAAGCTCATGCTCATCTATAAGCGGATTTTGAATCATATCCCTGAGAACATCAAAACCCTCAACTATAAAATCGTTCAGAACCTTTATGTAAAAACATGTATATTCCTTGGAGGTGAAGGCGTTTATAACGCCACCGAGCCTATCTATATCTTCGGCAATCTGTTTATAACTTCTGTTTTTTGTGCCTTTAAAAAGCATGTGCTCAATAAAGTGAGCCAGACCCCTTTCATTATCATTTTCAAAGGCACTGCCCGTAGGAACGAATATTCCTACACAGATACTCTTTGTATCCTTATCAAGCTTCTTGATTTTCATTTGAATTGCTGCCTGAAAGCAGAGCTTTGTGGCTTAACGCTATTCTGCCGAATTTATCTATGCCCGTAACCTTTACCTTTATTGTATCACCAACCTTAAGCTTGTCAGATACATTGTTAATTCTTTCCTTAGATATTTGTGATATATGCAACAGTCCATCTTTATTGGGAAGAATTTTTACAAAAGCACCGTAGCTTTCTATGCGAGCAACAGTGCCTTCAAATACATCGCCCTCTTTTACAACAGTGGTAATCTCTTTTATTCTATTTACGGCTTCGTCCAGCTTGGAATCCGCAGTACCATAGACATTAACCGAACCGTCCTGAGATATATCAATTTTGACATTGGTTTCATCTATGATAGATTTTATAGTTTTGCCATTTGGACCTATCAAATCCTTTATTTTATCCTGGTCTATATTGATCTTTTTTATTTTCGGGGCATATTCAGAGAGCGTCACCCTCGGTTTATCTATAGTTGCAATCATCTTTTCAAGTATAGACATTCTCGCCACATTAGCTTTCTCCAAAGCAATTTTCAGCATATCGGCACTAACACCTGCAATCTTTATATCCATTTGAAGTGCTGTTATACCATCTTTGGTGCCAGCAACCTTAAAATCCATATCGCCGTAGTGATCCTCATCCCCCAGTATATCCGTCAAAATTATATACGATTCATCATAGCTTATCAATCCCATAGCAATACCACTTACAGGCTTTGTTATAGGAACACCGGCATCCATAAGGGACAATGTGGAACCGCACACCGTAGCCATTGAACTTGAGCCGTTTGATTCCAAAATGTCGGATACTATTCGAATGGCATACGGAAACTCTTCCTCAGAGGGAAGAATGGGTTCTATAGCCCTTTTGGCAAGATTACCGTGTCCGATTTCTCTTCTTCCCGGAGAGCCTAATCGTTTCACCTCTCCTGTAGAAAACGGCAGAAAGTTGTAGTGCAGCATAAAACGTTCATAACTTTCTTCAGATATATCGTCTATAATTTGAGCATCCTCTTTTGAACCAAGCGTAACAGCCACGAGAGCCTGTGTTTCACCTCTTGTAAAAACAGCAGAGCCGTGTGCTCTTGGCAAAACGCCAATTTCGCACGTTATAGGCCTTATATCATCCAATCCCCTTCCGTCTATCCTTGTTCCGCTTGAAATAATTTTAGCCCTTACTATGTTTCTAATTATATCTTCAAAGACCGATTTGCTCTTTGCTTCTAAGTTATCTTCTTCTGTAAATTCTTTCTCAACGGATATGTAAGCATCATGAAAAATAGCATCTATCTCTTCATTGCGCTTCTTTTTTTCCTTTATCTCTATGGCTTTAGCCAAACGTTCGTTTGCAAAACTCTCTATTTTATTAGCAATCTCTTCAGACACGTCGATTGGCACATATTCTCTTTTTTCCTTACCTGCCTGCTGTATAAGCTCTTCTTGAGCTTCTATCAATTTATCTATTTTCTCCTTGCCAAACATTATGGCTTCGACTATCTCTTCTTCTTTAAGCTCATTCGCACCAGCTTCAATCATGTTTATGGCATCTTTAGTACCCGATACTATAAGGTTGAGGCTGGCATCCTTTATCTTTTCAGATGGAGAAAATACCTCCAAACCGTTTTCAAACTTTGATACCCTGACACCGGCAACAGGTCCTAAAAAAGGAATGTCAGATAGAGCCAAAGCGCATGATGCAGCTAATATGCTTATAATGGCAGGATCATTATCTTGATCTGAACTTATTGTTGTAACAATAACCTGTGTTTCCTGTTTATAATCCCTGGGAAATAACGGCCTTATAGTTCTATCTATAAGTCTTGAAACAAGTGTTTCATGAACAGTCGGCTTTCCCTCCCTTTTTATAAAACCACCAGGAATCTTTCCCGCAGCGTAGAATTTTTCCTGATAATTAACAGTCAAAGGGAAAAAATCCAAGAATTCCTTCGGTGTTTCCTTGGATGATACGGCAGTTGCCAAAACCATTGTATCTCCCAATCTGACAACACATGCACCGTCTGCCTGTTTAGCGTACCATCCCGTTTCTATTCTAAGTTTAGAATTCTCTATATCTCTCTCTATATAATAAGCCATAGAAACTTAACCCTTTAAACCAAGTTCTTTAATTACCTTCTTGTACTCTTCAAAATTATAATTTTTTAGATACTTAATCAATTTTCTTCTTCTTCCTACCAACTTTAACAATCCTCTTCTCGAATGAAAATCCTTAGGATATTGTTTAAAATGGTCTGTCAGATACTTGATTCTCTCTGTTAATAAGGCTATCTGTACGCATGCAGAGCCTGTATCGCCTTCATGAGAACCGAATTTCTTAATTATGTCTTTTTTTTGTTCCTTCAATAATGACATCATTCACTCCTTCATTTAAATTTTCCTTTATAATGTTATATAATAAAGGATAATTTGTAAAGTTTTTTATTTTATTACCAATAATGAGACCATTGCATAATCCATATTTCTTATCAAGCCCTTGAAACGAATAGACCTAAGCACCTATTTTTGTGGATAAAGTTTTCAAGAAAATAAAAGTTTTTTACAAAAATAGGTGCTGGGTTGATAAGAAATTGTAAGAACATCATTTTATTGCTATGCAGTGGTCTCATAATTTATATTCTATTTTTCATCAATCAACTCTTTTTCTTCAACTACATTTTTTTTAATATTCTCTATCAAATCTTCAAACGGCTTTAATATATTAACCCTTCTGTCTCCGGCGACAATTACATACATCATATCATCGCCAACATTCAATACACCTTCGTTTATCCATACGACAATCTTTTTTATACCGCTGTTGCTTTTGTATGCAGAATCAACAATATCATCCAACATCTTTTTATTATAATTCAGTTTTAACGAGACAACCCTGCCGTTGTTTTCTTTAGGCGTTCCCCTGACAATACCGTTGTGAACAAGTATCATACCCAAACTGTCTTTATTTATGCTATCTTTTATATTCTTCAACTCTTTATTTATATCAAACATCAAAGTACTCATACTCCCTTCCCTCAAAATTTTTTAATACATATCTTTTGCCCTCTTTCTCCACAGTCCTGTTCGGTTCAAGGACAATTTTTCCTCCGCCGCCTGGCAGGTCAAAGGAAAATGTCGGAACACACAGTCCGCTCGTGTTACCCCTCAACTGGCTCATGATAGATAGAGCTTTATCTATAGAGACCCTAAAATGGCTGTTCCCTATTGCCTGATCGCACCCAAAAAGATAGTAGGGTTTTATTCCCAAAGATACAAGTTTACAAAACAGCTTCTTAAGCGTATCCGCATCGTCGTTTATACCATTCAACAAAACAGTCTGAGACACTATCGGAATACCGACACTTATAATTTTATCAGTAGCAAACTTAAATTCGTCTGTTATCTCATCAACATGGTTGATATGGGCTGCAATCCATATAGGTTTGTATTTTTTCAGCATATTAACAGTAGAGTCATCCACACGCATAGGATTTGAACTTAGAACCCTCGTTCCTATCCTTACAACCTCAACATGTCTGATTTCTTTAATGCCCCTCAAAATTTTATCTAATGTGTTGTTATCTAAAAAAAATGGGTCACCGCCGGATACAAGCACCTCTCTAATGGATCTATGCTTCTTTATGTATTCAACGCAGGCTTTTAAATTAAATCCGTTAAAATTAAACCAATTGCTCTTCCTAAAACAAAATCTACAGTATGCAAAACATCTGTTTGTAATAGTCAAAACAACCCTATCCGGATATCTATGTATTAGTCCGTTTGTTTTGGTGTAGTGCTTTTCATACAAAGGGTCACTAAAACCCTCCTTGCTGAATTCCGAAAGAGAGCTTAAAAATTGTTTCTTTATACCCTTTTTATGCATGAGGGATGTCAGATAGCCGCTTGCAAAAAACTCCTTTGCATGTTTCATATTTAAATCATATAATACTTAAGGGTAATTTGCAATTATGTGCATAAAATTTATAAAAGTCGGGCTGAAATTATCACAGAAAGAAATTTTCAGCAATGTAAACATAGTTTTTAATAAGGGCTTTAATCTGATATATGGAAAATCAGGTAGCGGCAAGACATCACTGCTCAAGTTAATCAATATGCTCTATTTACCCACGCACGGGCAAATTTTTTACGGAAAATACAATATTGCTCAAAAATCACCGATAACCTGGCGAAGTATGTGTATCTTAACCAAACAAACGACATTGCCAAGTAAGGACAGTGTTATGAACTATCTTCTTTTACCGTTTAGTTTTAAAATCCATAAAAATAAGATTATAGACAATAAACTCATGTTTGAGCTCATTGATATGTTTGGCTTGAACAAGGACATAGTAAATAAGCCCGTATTCAAGCTTTCAGGCGGTGAGATTCAAAGAATTACAATAATACGCACCATACTTTTAAAACCCAAAATTTTTCTGTTTGATGAGCCTACAAATATGCTTGATAGAGTATCAGAAGAAGCGGTGCTTGCTTATATTAAAAAACTCTCTAAAGAACATATATGCATCGTTTCGTCCCATTCTCAAGAAACGCTTGGGTGGTGCGATACATCAATCAAGATAGAAAACAGGAGAATAAGCTATGATTAAGCATATATCTTTAACCGGACTTATACTATCATATTCCATGCTTACCGTTATTATTATTTTGGTACACAAAGAAAAACTCAAAATAACAAGGGATATTATCGTCACATACGCCAGGATGAGTTTGCAGCTCTTTCTTGCCGGATTTGCGCTGTTTTATATATTTAAAATAGATAAGATATATTTAACAGCAATTGTTCTCCTTTTTATGATGTTGTTTGCTGTACGCATAGTTATTGACAGAACAAAGGTTAAACTAAAAAAAATAACTCTCTATCTTTTTATATCCATATTCTTATCTACCCTAACTGTTTTGTCTTTTATGTTGTTCGGGGTTATACGCTTAGGTAATTTTAACGCTCGATATGTGATACCGCTTGCAGGTATGATAATAGGAAATTCAATGAATTCGCTTGCAATAAGTATAGAACGGTTTTTTTCAAAGTTATCGGATAACAGGGAAATTGTAGAAGATTATCTCTGCCTTGGAGCAAACGGATATGAAGCATTGAGCTTTGTAAGGAAGGATGCATTTAAATCGGCTTTATTGCCGTCTCTATCATCAGCAAGCGGCATGGGTATAGTATTTTTGCCGGGTATGATGACAGGCCAAATTCTCTCTGGCATAAATCCTATTGAATCCGTAAATTATCAAATATCCATAATAATTGCCATATCTGTCTCTGTAGTTGTTTCAAATTATATCATATTAAGGTTATTGGAAAAAATTGTATTCAATGCTAAAAAACAGCTAAATTAATAATTTAGCAAAATTTAATAAGCTTTATCGAATTTGACATGGATAAAAAAAAGAATAGAATATTTTAAGAAGTATATAATAATAATAGAAGGAGGATTAAAATTTTATGGAAAACCTGAAGGAAAAAGCTTTAAGATATCATGCAATGGGAAGACCGGGTAAATTGGAGGTTAAATTAACAAAACCGTTTAATACGCAGGAAGATCTATCTTTGGCATACACACCTGGTGTAGCAGATGTATGCTTAGAGGTGGAAAAAAATCCAAAAGACGCATATAGATATACAGCAAAAGGAAATCTTGTCGCTGTTGTTTCCAACGGAACAGCTGTTTTGGGTTTGGGGAATATTGGAGCATTAGCTTCAAAACCTGTAATGGAAGGCAAGGGAAATCTATTTAAAAATTTTGCAGATGTTGATGTATTTGACATAGAAGTAGACGAAACAGATCCTGATAAGGTAATTGAGGTTGTAAGAGCATTGGAACCAACATTCGGAGCCATAAATCTGGAAGATATAAAAGCACCGGAATGTTTTTATATCGAAGAAGAACTTAGGAAAAAAATGAAAATACCTGTATTCCACGACGATCAGCACGGAACAGCCGTTATCAGTGGAGCAGCTCTATTGAATGCCGTAGAAATCACGGGCAAAGATATATCTAAATGTAAACTTGTAGTAAACGGCGCAGGTTCTGCCGGTATAGCATGCGCCCATTTTTATATAACGCTCGGCATAAAAAAAGAAAATCTCTTTATGGTAGATTCAAAGGGAGTTATATATAAAGGTAGAAAAGAGGGCATGAATAAATACAAAGAGTTCTTTGCCAATGATACGGATGCAAGAACACTTAAAGATGTAATTAAGGGTGCTGATATTTTTCTCGGTGTATCAAAAGCCGATATTTTAACAGAGGAAATGGTTAAATCAATGAATAACAATCCTATAATCTTTGCAATGGCAAACCCAAACCCCGAAATAACCTACGACAAAGCAAAACACGCTAACCCCAATGTAATAATGGGTACAGGCAGAAGCGACTATCCAAACCAAATAAACAATGTTTTAGCGTTCCCATTCCTATTTAGAGGTGCTCTCGATACCAGAGCAAAACAGATAAACGACGCAATGATGATGGCAGCAGCAAAAGCATTAGCAGATCTTGCAAAAGAGGATGTCCCTGAAAGCGTACTTAAAGCCTACGGCGTTGAAAACCTTAAGTTCGGAAGGGAATACATTCTTCCAAAACCGTTTGACCCGAGGGCTTTGATGTATGTTACACCGGCTGTTGCAAAAGCTGCAATAGATTCAGGTGTAGCACAGATAAACAACTTTGATATGGAAAATTACAGGGAACAGCTGCTTGAAAGGTTAGACAAAACAAAGGCTGTCACACACTACATTTATAATAAAGCAAAAAGCAACCCCAAAAAAGTTGTATTTACAGAAACTACAGATCCTAACATATTGCGTGGTGTACAGGATGCACTGGAAGACGGCATTGTAAAACCCGTATTTGTAGGCGCAAGAGGCTATGCAAAGGAGGATGTGACAAAGAAAATAAAAGAGATCGGACTCAAAGAATCTATACTTGATAAAATTGAGTTTATTGATCCCATATATTACGAAAAAACAAAGCAATATGCAGAACAGGTATTCAAGGAGAGATCAAGAAAGGGTCTAACGAGAAAAGAGGCTGATTATTTAATGAGACACAGGCCTACCTACTTCGCATCTATGATGGTCAGAAACGGCGATGCCGATTCCCTAATAATAGGAGAAACATACAACTATCCCGCTGTTGTAAGACCGATACTGCAACTTGGAGAAAAAAGAGCCAAGGATAGTGTTGTAGCAGGACTTTATATAATGATTATCAATAATAAAATATACGTATTTGGTGATACAACAATAAATGTTAATCCTACAAGCGAACAATTGGCAATTATAGCCCAGGAGTCTGCCTCTTTCTATAAAGATTTAACTGATGAAGAACCTATTGTTTCTATGCTATCTTTCTCTAATTTCGGCAGCAATAATCAATTAGAAGCTGTAAAGATTAGAGAAGCCGTAAAGATAATCAAAGAAAAATATCCTGATACCAAAGTGGACGGAGAAATGCAGGCAAATATAGCCGTAGATAAGGAACTTAGAGATAAATTTTATCCGTTTAACGAGCTATTTAACAAAGACGTTAATGTTATCATATTCCCAGACCTCAATGCTGGAAACATAGCATATAAATTACTTTACAAAATGGGCGGAGCATATCCTATAGGTCCAATACTTGTTGGACTAAAACAGTCGGCGCACGTACTTGAAATGGGGTCAAAATCTGATATGATAAAAGATATGATAGCATTGGCTGTATTTGACGCACAAAGAAAAGAGAAAAAATAATTTTTTAGGAGGTGTTATATGTTTAAAAAGGGTGCATTTTCTTTCATCGCTGTTATGCTTATTGTGGCTGCATTTTCAATCACATCATTTGCAAAACCGATTGTTATTAAATTCAGCCATGTTGTTGCCGTAGACACACCAAAAGGCAAAGCTGCAAACTATTTTGCAAAAATAGTAAAAGAAAGAACAAACGGCAAAGTTATCGTAAAGGTTTATCCAAACGCAATGCTCTACAATGACAGAGCAGCTATTGAAGCACTGCAGATGAACGCTATTCAGATGGCATGCCCAACAGCTGCAAAATTTACAGGCTGGCTGCCAGAACTGCAGTTGTTTAGCCTTCCGTTTTTGTTCAAAAACACAGAACACCTACACAAGGTCATGGATGGACCTGTAGGCAAAAAGCTTTTGGCTCTATTCAAAAGAAAGGGTATGTTGGGTTTGGCATTCTGGGACAACGGATTCAAGGTTTTATCAAACAACAAACATCCAATCGTTCTTCCAAAAGACGCAAAGGGATTAAAATTTAGGGTTATGTCTTCTCAGGTTCTGCAGGAGCAGTTCAAAGCAATAGGCGCATCGCCCCAGGTTTTACCATTCTCAGAGGTTTATTCAGCACTGGAGCAGGGTGTTGTTGACGGATGTGAAAATCCGTGGTCAAATCTTTATACAAAGAAATTCTACGAGGTTGCACCGTACACAACCGAGTCATATCATGGATACTTAGGTTATATTCTTGTTACAAACCAGATTTTCTGGAACAAACTCCCTGAAAACCTGAAGAAAATCATATTGGGATGTGTAAAAGACGCAACAGCCTACGACAGAAAAGAAGCAGAAAAACTTAGCAAAGAGCAGAAAGCCTTGATTTTGAAAGACCCAAAAGTAAAACTTGTCACGCTAACAAAGGCACAAAGAGAAATATGGGCAAAGAAACTGAGAACAATCTATCCCAAATTCTACAATGTTATAGAAAAAGACTTGATTGATGAAGCCATTGCAGAAGGAAAAGGCATTAAATAATTGGAAACGGAAATATAAAGCGGGGCGAAAGCCCCGCTTTATATTTAGGAGATAATGTAATGAATCTTATCGAAATAATAGATAAAAATTTGGACAGAGTTGATAAAGTCGCAATGGTTATACTCTTTAGCCTTGCAACCATATTGGCATTTACCAATGTTGTATTGAGATATATTTTTGGTTTTAGCATTGTATGGGCGGGTGAATTAACAACTTATCTGTTTATTTGGGCAACAATGTTTGGTGCAAGCTATGGATTTAAAATAGGTATGCACATATCGTTTGATGCATTGGTAAGGGTACTTCCTCCAAAAATAGGAAAATTTGTAACTATATTTTCTTTATTAATAACATTGTTTTATTTAATTATGCTAACAATATGGGGTATCAATTTAGTAAGGTTTGACTATATGACGGGTCAAGTCTCTATAGATATGCAGATACCATTCTGGATTATATATCTTGTTATACCTATTACTATGGCTACAGCGGCATGGAGAACATTTGTGAAACTTGTAAGCATAATCAAACTCCCTCCTGGACAAGTTTTGGAATATGGAAACAAAAGAATAGAAAATAGAGAAAAGGAGGGCATAGTAGAATGATCGCACTCGTATTGGCAGGCGTACTATTTGCTCTTATAGCCATACGTGTTCCTATAGCTGTTGCCTTAGGAATGGCAGTTACAGTTGCAATATTTTTATTTACAGATCTACCATCTTTGGTTGTTGCTCAAAAATTGTTTACTTCTATTGACAGATTTTCTTTAATGGCAATCCCATTTTTCGTTTTAGCTGGAGCATTTTTATCAGAAGGCGGCACTGCAAAAAGGATTATTCGTTTTTCACACGCAATGGTGGGACACTTTCCTGGCGGACTTACAATGACGTCTATTTTTGCCTGCGCTCTCTTTGCTGCTGTTTCAGGTTCAAGTCCTGCAACAGTTGCTGCAATTGGCTCTATTATGATGCCTGCAATTAAAAAGGCAGGATATTCCGATATATTCAGCATAGGTTCAATTACAACAGCTGGCTCACTGGGTGTTCTAATCCCGCCTTCAATTGTTCTTATTGTTTATGGCGTAACCGTTGACCAATCTATAGGTGATCTGTTTTTGGCAGGTATAATTCCGGGTCTCCTTATAGCTTTTATTCTTATGGGTTTAACCTATGTGCTTGCCAGAAAAGAGGGCTTTAAAAAAACAAAACCTGCAAGTTGGAAGGAGCGAATTAAAGCTTTCCTTGATAGCTTCTGGGCATTGATGCTTGTTGTTATTATTATTGGAGGTATCTATTCAGGTGTTTTTACTCCCACAGAGGCAGCTGCTGTTTCGGCCGTTTATGCCTTTATTGTTGCTAAGTTTGTTTATAGGGATATTAAATGGGGTGATGTACCAAGGATTATCCTCTCTGCAGCTGCAACAAGTGCAATGATTCTATTTATCATCGCAAACGCCATGCTATTTGCATACTTCTTGACTATTCAACAAATTCCTCAGCAGCTGGTTCAGATAATAATTGAGGCCCACATATCCAAATATATATTTTTGGCGGCATTAAACATTCTTTTGATTATATTTGGTTTCTTTATGGAACCATCCAGTATAATAATGGTTACAGCGCCGTTGACATTTCCCATAGCTATGAAATTGGGCGTCAATCCAATACATCTTGGAATAATCTATACGGTTAACATGGAGGTTGGAATGATGACCCCACCTGTTGGGTTAAACCTGTTTGTAGCAAGTGGCATTACTGGAAAGAGTATTCAATATGTAGCAAAGGTCTGCACGCCCTGGTTTTTGGCCTACTTGGCGTCCCTTCTGCTTATAACCTATATACCGTCTATCTCTACAGTGATTTTTAAAATTTTGTAGTTAACTCTCAAGTAGCAGTGCCCCAACTTCATATTAGCATTGCTACTTCTATTTAGCAATCAAACAACGGATTTCTAAAAAGTGGGTGGGTGATTAACCCAAATTACCTCTGTTTGTTGATCTGAAGGGTTTGACCATTTGTGCGGTATATTGGATTTATAAACAGCAGAATCTCCCTCCTCCAGTATGTATTCCTTACCGCCTACTTCTATTTTAATCTTACCCTTTATTACTATAGCAAGTTCTTCACCCTCATGGGAATGCGGTGCTGTTCCGCTTGTTGCACCTGGTTCAAGATACATATACAATGCTTCTATAGTAGTATCGGAAAATTGCGGCCTCAACAGTTCATATCTGACTTTGGAACGTTTATTTTCAAACCTGCCTCTATGTGCTTTTTTAACCAAAATAGAATCAATAGTGCTCTCCTCTTCAAATAAACCAATAATATTTGTATCCAAAGCATCAGATATTTTTTTTAAACTTGATATAGTGGGAGACACTTTATCACGTTCAACCTGAGACAAAAAACCCAACGAACAACCCGATTTCTTGCTTAAATCCCTAAGTGTCATATGCTTTGCTAATCGTATATTTCTTATCTTTTCTCCAAGTTTCATCATGTTCTATTTATAAAACAAACTTCGAGAAAAAGCAAATAAAAAATAATACTGTGAGACCACTGCACAATATGGTTTTGGGTATTGGGTGCTGGGCTCAACTGCGCTCGCCGATTCCTCACTTACCATCTGCTCTTTTCGCAAAAAAC
>CAZFWO010000015.1:0-17256 GCA_964522785.1 uncultured Desulfurellales bacterium | reverse complement strand
ATAAGAAACAGTATTATATTGTTATTATATTACTTCTGCAGTGGTCTCTAAATGTTAATCGGCGATTTGTATATAGTAATGCTTAACGGACGTGTATAAAAGTTGCTTGCCTATTAAATGGAAATGTGTTAAATTGAAAAAGATTTTTTAGAATGGAAGGAGTGTGAAGTGAAATGAGAAAAGGCATACATCCAAAGTATGAATTAACAACAATAAGGTGTGCATGCGGAAATGAAATAGTAACGAGATCTACCGTAGAAAATTTGACTGTTCAGGTTTGTTCAAAATGCCATCCGTTTTTTACAGGCAAACAGAAAATGTTAGATGAAACCGGCAGGGTTGAGAAGTTTAACAAGAAATATAAAGAGCATCTCAATAAGGAACAATAATTTTAGGATAGAGTATGGATAAAAAGGAAGATACTTTTAACATAGATAGGGAGATAGATTTAAGGGGAATTCCTTTTGCAAAAGTAGCTTCGATGTCTATAGATGGTTTGGAAGGAGTCAAAAAGGGGAACTACATGCTTGTTTATGTTGATGATTATAGCTATATTGCAGAAATTGCAAAGGCTGTAATGACCAGGAGAGCTGCGGTAGATAGTGTTCTTAGAAAGGGTGGCAATGTGTGGGCTGTTATGGTTAAGAACGATGTACCCGTAGCTCAATAGGATAGAGCGTAAGACTCCGGATCTTAAGGTTGGGGGTTCAAATCCCCCCGGGTACGCCATATAATGAGGATTATGGAAGATTTTAAGAGTGTTTCCGATGTTATCGATTATGCCCTAAAAGATGCTGGGCTGGGGAAAGCCGTTGATTTATGGAAGATATATGCGGTTTTTAAGGATATATTTAAAGATGGTATGGTGGATAATATTAACATTTTGGGTTTAAAAAACGGGCTTTTGAGATTAAAAGTTTCTTCTTCTGTCTGGGCACAGGAATTATCATTTATGGAAGAAGGTCTTATAGATAAAATAAATTCTTCTTTGGGCAGCAATGTTGTTAAATGCATAAGAATCGTAGAGGTGTAGTTATGCATGACGATAAAGAAAAGATTAGCGGCAGAGAACAGGAGAAAGAGCAGGAAGAAGTAACAAAGGAGATAGCTGAAAAAACCTGGGAAAATGACGATGACTGGATGGATGATCCAAGCGGCATAAATCCGGGCTGTTGACTGGTGTCCGTCAAGGAGATTAAGATGAAAAAAGCCTTTTTAATTTTAGTGGGTAGTATTGTGATTTTGACAGGCTGTGCCAGTCATAAAAAGATTGTACCAACAGAGGAAGAAAAAACAGCTTATGAGTGGTACAATGAGGGTATTCAAGAGTATATTGACCATAACTACGAAGATGCGAAACACTCTTTGGAAATGGTGAATGAGCAACACCCGGGAAGTATATATTCAAAGAGAGCGCTGCTTGCTTTGGGTGATGTTTATTTTTCAAAGGGGGAATATATACTTGCCAGGGACTACTATCAGAAATTTATAAAGCTTTATCCTACAAGCGATGATGTTATGTACGCCAAGTATAAAATAGGTTTGAGCTATTATAAGTCAAGAAACGGCTATAAGCTGGATGAGACGCCGAGTAGGCTTGCCATTAAAAGCTTTATAGACCTTCTCAAGGATTATCCGAATAATCCTTATAAAGAAAAGGTGTACACATACATAACAAATAGTGCCGTAGAGATTTATAAGCATGAACTTTTTGTCTCAAATTTCTACAGCAAACTTGACCATTTTAAGGCTGCCAAAAACAGGCTTGACTATATGTATAAGCATTTTAGAGATGTGAACTTCAACGATGAGATGCTGTTTTTGCTCGGTAAGGTTTATCTGCGACTTGGCAAGAAAAAGCAGTCGCATGATTTTTTTAATCAACTTAAAGAAAAATATCCAAACAGCAAGTATGTTAAAGAAGTTCCCGAAGATGACAGGTAAGAAAGTAGTTACAAGAGAAATTATAGAACTTGTGGGTTTTATATTAAGAACCAACGAAATCTTTGAGCCTTTGTGCGATGTGTTTGAAAAAGACGGTAAATTTTATATTGATTTAGATATAGCAGGTTTGGACGAGCAGAACCTTAAAATAGACATATATAATAATAGCGTATCGGTGATTGGTATAAAGAAGAAAAACTCTATAAATGATGCAAAATATGTAAGAGCCGAACGTATATTTGGCCCGTTTAGAAAAATAGTCAATTTTCCTGGAGAAATTAAAAATATAGATAGTGTAAGCTATAAAAAAGGAATACTGAGAATAGTTGTAAGTAAGGGGTGATTAATTTATGGATAAAATGGAAACGATTAAAATAGATGAAGAATTGAATATGCCTGATAAATTGCCTGTTCTGCCTTTGAGGGATATAGTTGTTTTTCCTTATATGATAATGCCGCTTTTTGTGGGAAGGGATTTTTCCATTAAAGCCATAGATGAGGCGCTGTCAAAAGACAGGATGATTATTGCTTTGACTCAAAAATCTCCCGATGAGAATGCACCGAAAGAGGACGGTTTATATCGTACCGGTACGGCATGTTTGATTCTAAGAATGCTGAAAATGCCGGATGGAAGAGTTAAAATTTTAACTCAGGGTTTGAAAAAAGTCAGGGTAAAAAACTTTAGCCAATTCAATCCTTATATAGAAGCTGAAATAGAAGAGGTTAATGATATTATGCCTGAGACCGAGACTGAGAATATGAAAACGGAAGCACTCATGCGCTCGGTCAAGGAACAACTGCAGCAGCTTGTGGCTTACAATAAAAATATACCCCATGATATCGTTGTTATAGCAAACAATATAGATGAGCCAGATAAATTTACGGATATTATAGCAAGCAATATACAGCTCAGATCAGAGGCTGCACAGAGCTTGCTTGAGATGAGTTATGTGAATGCCAGGCTAAAAAAACTCAATGAAATTTTAGATAAAGAGTTGCAGCTTTTGGCGCTCCAGACAAAGATTCAGAATGAGGCAAGGGAAGAGATATCCAAAACGCAGAAGGAATATTTTTTAAGAGAACAGATGAGGGCTATTAGAAAGGAACTTGGAGAGGGTGATGTTTCTGAAGAAATAGAGGAATTAAAAAACAAGATAAAGAAAGCCAAAATGCCAAGTGTTGCACGTAAAGAGTCGGAAAAGCAGCTCTCAAGGCTTTCAAAGATGCACCCGGATTCTGCGGAAGCCAATGTTATAAGGACATATCTTGATTGGATGATAGCTATGCCCTGGCAAAAACGTTCAAATGAAGAAATTAATATAAAAGAAGTTGAAAAAATACTGAATGAAGACCATTACGATATAAAAGAAGCAAAAATAAGAATTTTGGAATATCTCTCGGTAAAAAAGTTAAAAAAGAACATGAAGGGGCCTATTTTGTGTTTTGTAGGACCACCAGGTGTGGGAAAAACCTCTCTGGCAAAGTCTATTGCAAGGGCTATTAATAGAAAGCTGGTGAGAATGTCACTTGGCGGTGTTAGGGATGAGGCTGAAATAAGAGGGCATAGAAGAACGTATGTAGGTGCATTGCCCGGGCGTATTGTGCAGGGTTTAAAACAGGCGGGTGTGAAAAACCCCGTTTTTGTACTTGATGAGGTTGATAAATTGGGTAGGGACTTTAGCGGCGACCCCTCCAGTGCTTTGTTGGAGGTGCTTGATCC
Source organism: uncultured Desulfurellales bacterium (assembly GCA_964522785.1). Lineage (GTDB taxonomy): Bacteria > Campylobacterota_A > Desulfurellia > Desulfurellales > Hippeaceae > S144-51. The sequence continues at coordinate 13,592 of CAZFWO010000015.1, read as the reverse complement.
TGAACAAAACAGTGAATTTGAGGATCATTATCTTGATGTACCTTTTGATCTGTCAGAGGTGTTTTTTGTTACAACGGCAAACACAACGGAGACTATACCATCTCCGCTTTTGGATAGAATGGAGATTATTCGTCTATCCGGCTATGCGGTTGACGAGAAGATGAAGATAGCCAAAAAATATATTATACCAAGACAGATTAATGAGCACGGTTTAAACAACTACAATATAAGATGGACAGATGGAGCGGTAAGAAGGATTGTAGAAAGTTATACAAGAGAAGCCGGTGTCAGAAATCTTGAAAAAACAATTTCTAAGATTTTGAGAAAGATAGCCAAGGAGATAGCCGAGGGTAAAAAGATAGAATCTGTGAACATTACATCCAATAGTCTGCAAAAATATCTTGGTGTTCCCTATTTTACTATCAGCGAGAAGCTTGATAAAGATTATGTAGGTATAGCTACAGGTCTTGCGTGGACATCTGTGGGAGGAGCCATACTGTTTATCGAGGTATCCAGGGTTAAGGGAACAGGTAAATTGATGCTTACCGGCTCCTTAGGGGATGTGATGAAGGAGTCGGCTCAGGCGGCTGTTACGTTTGCAAGAAGCAAGTATGATATGCTGAAGCTTGAAGAGGATTTTTATCAAAAGTATGATCTTCACATACATGTGCCCGAAGGTGCAACTCCAAAGGATGGTCCTTCTGCTGGTATTACAATAGCTACAGCGATAATTTCCTGTCTTACCGGGATACCAATTAAAAATAGTGTTGCCATGACAGGTGAAATTACGCTAACTGGCAGAGTTTTGCCTATAGGGGGCTTAAAAGAGAAAACGTTGGCTGCTTTGAGAGCGGGAATTTTTGATATTATTGTTCCATACGGCAATAAAAAGGATGCTATCGAGATAGAAACTCAGATTAAATCGAGCAAACTTCACTATCACTACGTAAAGGATATGGAAGAAGTTCTCAAAATAGCACTTAAAGAGCCCATATAAAACCTTAGATAATATACAGTGAACTTTGAATCTTTTTTGGCAGTAAAATATATAAAATCCAACAAAGCAGAGAAGTTCATATCTTTTTCTTCTTTTGTTTCTGTAATGGGTATTATTCTCGGAGTATCTGCACTTATTGTTGTAATGGGTGTTATGAACGGCTTTGATAAGGAGCTGGAAAAAAAGATAATAGGCGTCAATCCACATGTTTTTATTAAGAATTTTTCCGGTGTTTTCGATTATAATAGTAATATGATTAATAAAATAAAGGGCAATAATCAGGTAAAATATGTTTACCCTCTTCTCTCTGTTCAATGTATTGCAAGTTCGGAAAGATTCTCAAGCGGTGCTATTTTGAATGGCATTGATATGAAAAATAGCGGCGAGTTAAAAAGATATATAACGGGTAAAACAGGTGGAATTGTTGCTGGTTCCGAACTTCTAAAAACTATAGGATTAAGAATGGGGGATAATATAAGGCTGACTCTGCCTTTTGGGAAAACTACGCCATTTGGATTTGCTCCTCTTTCATTTAAAGCAAGGGTTGTGGGCATATTTAAATCAGGAATGTATGATTATGATACAACCTTTTTATATATGCCGCTAAATGAGTTATGGAAAAAAACCGATATGAAAGATAAGGTTAACACGATAGCTATAATATTGAAAGACCCCTATAAAGCAAAGCAATTTGCCAATAAGCTCTATGAAAATCTGGGTTATGGATTTTATACGTCCAACTGGATTGATCTAAATAGTAATTTTTTTAGTGCTTTAAAGTTGGAGAAGTTTGCCATGTTTGTTATTTTAATGCTGGTAGTTCTTGTTGCGGCTTTTAATATAACAAGTTCATTGACTATGCTGGCAATGGAGAAGGTTAAGGATATGGCTGTTCTGATAGCTTTTGGAGCAACAAAGAAGAATATCAGGAATATCTTTCTAAAGCAGGCCGCCATTATAGGCATTGTCGGTGTTGTTTTGGGAGATGTTTTGGGTATTGTCTTAGGTATTTTGTTGAGGAGGTATCACTTTATTAAACTGCCGAGCGATGTTTATTATATAAATACGATACCTGTCGATATAAATTGGATATATATATTTGTTATTTCTATATCTGCCTTCTTATTAGTAGTTCTTGCAAGTCTCTATCCTGCAAAAAAAGCGTCGGAAGTGGATATAGTTGAGGTTTTGAGACAATGATATTAAAAGCTTTCAATATCTGCAAGACCTTTAAAAGCGGCGACAAGATGCTGCAGATTCTGAATGGTGTGAACATATCCGTAAAAAAGGGAGAGATGGTTGCTTTAATGGGTGTTTCTGGCAGTGGAAAATCTACACTTTTGCATATATTGGGTTTGATAAACCGACCGGATAAAGGCGAACTCTATTTCTTGAATAAAAAGGTTGATTTTAATAATAAAGATGACCTTGCAGAAAAACGTAATAGAAATATAGGATTTGTTTTTCAATTTTATTCCTTGATAAGCGAGTTGAATGTGATAGAAAATGTTCTGTTGCCCGCCATGATGCAAAGGTACAGTGTTAAAAAAGAAAGAGGCAGAAGGTTGTTGGATGTTGTGGGTTTTGACAGAAGTATGGAGAAAAAGGCGGTTTATAGATTATCGGGTGGGGAGATGCAGAGGATTGCTTTGGCAAGGGCTTTGATAAATGATCCGGATATTGTTATAGCTGATGAACCTACAGCTAATCTTGACAAAACAAGCTCAATAGATATAGTTACTGCTATGAGAGATATTAATAGATCAACCAGGAAAACATTTATTATAGCCACTCACAGCGATGAGATAGCCAGTTTTTGTGATAGAATTCTGCTACTAAACGGAGGAATTATCAGTGAAAAAAATAGTTAGTTTTTCTGTATTGTTTCTATTTTTCATCTATTTCAGTGCATTTTCTGCGCCCATTGTTTCTATCAGCGTAAAAGGTAATGTAAGGAGCGATAAAGCAACTATATTGAATGTTGTTAAAAGCAAGGTAGGAAGTGAATTCAACTTAAAGGTGGTAGATGAGGATATTGTTAATATATATAGATTGGGTTTTTATAAGACAATCAGTGCAATTGTCCAAAATGAAGCAAACGGATATGCATTAACATTCAAGGTTTTAGAAAAACCTTCCATTAGATTTATAATCTTTGAAGGCAACGATAAAATATCGGATAAGAAACTTCAGAAGGCTTTAAAGATAAAACCCTACAATATATTAAATAAAGATTTGATAAAACAGACCATTAACCAAATAATGGGCATGTATGCGTCGAAGAGTATGTATTTGACAAGGGTTACATATAAACTCAAACCCGTGAAAAATAACAGGGTTGATGTGGAATTTGATATAAAGGAAAGCAAGGAAATTATAGTAAGAGATATAAACATAATAGGCAATAGACATATAGACGATGGTGATTTGCTGGATAAAATTGTCAATCATAGAAAGAAAGGACCATATATACTAACATTTTTACCATGGTTCTATACGGGAAAGTTGAAGGTAAATGATTTGGATAGTGATGCACAGAGAATAAAAGACCAGTATCTTTCAAAGGGTTATCTTGATGCTAACGTGAAGGAACCCATCGTTAATGTTGAACCCGATACGGGTGATACGCACATAGATTTTTCTTTAAAAGAAGGCAAACAGTATATATTAAAATCCATAAATTTTAAAGATACTGCGCCCTTTAAAGAAAGAGATTTGAAAAGCGTTATGGATTTGAGTTTAAATAAGCCCTTCAACCTAATTGTTTTAAGAAGGGATATAGAAAAAATAACCGATATGTATGCAGATAGAGGCTATGCATTTGCTGATATCAATCCTATTATAAAGAAGAATGGAAAGTATGCCAGTATAACGTTGGTTGTGAATAAAGGGAAAAAAGTTTATATAAACAGAATCACGATTACAGGAAATACAAAAACGCATGACAATGTTATAAGACGAGAGCTGAGGTTGAAAGAGGGCGACCTGTATTCTATCAGTAAGATAAGGAGATCGAGATTAAAGGTTAATAAACTGGATTTTTTTGAAAATGTTAAAATATCAACGAAGCGTATAGCAGATAACAAGGTTGATATGCATGTTTCAGTGAAGGAAAAGCCTACAGGAATGCTTACGATTGGGGTTGGTTATGGTTCATACGATAAGATAAGCGGGCAGGCATCTGTGGCAGAAAGAAATCTATTTGGTACCGGCATATTCGGAAAGCTCTCGGCCAATATAAGTGCAAAAAGTTCTTTGTTTAACCTTAGATTGGTTAATCCATGGCTAAACGATAGACCTATATCTGTGTCTTTAGATGTATTTCATCAAGAGTTTGATAGTTATGACTACAAACAAAAAAGTACAGGCTTTGCTTTCACTGCAGCAAAGAGGTTCTGGGATGATGATCTGTCGATAGGTTCAAAGTACTCTCTAACATTTGATAAAATTGAATTAGATACTGATAACCCCGGATACTATTTAAAAGAACAGGAGGGAAAGCATACTGAAAGTGCCCTTGAGCCGTTTATTACATACAACACACTGGACAATAATGTGTTTCCTACGGCAGGAATGAATACCTCTGCCTCATTTAGATTCGCAGGTTTGGGCGGGGATAGAAAATATATTAAAGATAAAATTTTCGGGGAGTATTTTCATAAGCTCCCTCTTGATTTTATAGGACACATAAAATGTGAAGCAGGTTATGCCAAGGGTATAAGCGGAAAAGATGTTCCGGTAAATAGAAGATTTTTCTTGGGCGGTATAGACAGTTTGAGAGGGTTCGAAACAGACAAAGCCTCTCCAATGGATAGTGAGGGAAATTATATAGGCGGCAATAGGGAAATATATGCCTCTGCAGAGCTGATATTCCCTATAATAAGCGATTTAAAACTATATGGTGTTGGTTTTTATGATATAGGAAATTCATGGCTTGATAAATATGATTTCTCAGATCTTAGAAAGGATGCTGGAGCGGGTATAAGGTGGATATCACCGTTGGGTCCTATTAGAATAGAAGTAGGCAAGAATCTTAGTCAAAAAGACGGAGAAAAAAGTACTGTGATTCAATTTTCTATGGGAGCGTTATTTTAAAATTATGGAGGATGGTTAAGTGAAGAGGTTTGTTGTTATATTATTGAGCATTTTTTTCTCAGGGATGTTTAGTGTGAATTCTTTTTCAAGCACTATTGCTGTTGTTGACCTGCAGAAGGCTATGACAGATTGTAAGGCGGGGAAAAATGCGAAAGCCAAAATAAGTAGTGTGATAGAGGCAAAAAGGGTTGTGATAGACAGGAAGGTGAGTAGTATAAAAAAATTAGCAGATGAATTAAAGAGTGGTAAATTAAGCGCAGAAGCAAAGGAAGAAAAAACAGCTCTGTATAAAGATAAAATAAAAGAACTCGAAAGATATAAAAATGATGCTGCTGATGAAATCAGGGAAAAAGAGCGTGAAATATCTTCAACAATAATCAATGCTTTGATTCAAATAATAAAAAGATACTCTATCGCACATAAAATAGACGCTGTGTTTGAGGTTCATCAGGGTGTTATTTACTGGAATGACAAATTGGATATAACTCAAAATGTAATAAATATGTATAATAAAGAGTATATTTCTAAAAAATAGGCAAGGAATATATAAATTGAAAGTAAAAGAGCTGGGGAAACTTTTAAACGCTGAAATAGTGGGTGATGATAACATAGAGATAGATGGCATAAGCTCTATAGAGAATGCTTCAGAATCCGATTTGACATTTTTATCTAATAAAAAATATGAGAAATTTCTATCTCTTACAAAGGCTGGATGCATTATTATTGACAGAACTGTGGATATATCGAAGTATAATAAGAATTTTATCGTTTGCGAGGATGCGTATCTGTGTTTTGCCAAGGTTGCAAGGATGCTGTTCGGTTCTAAGCCTAAAAAGCCGTATATGGGGCAAAATTCCCATATAGGTGAGAACACAAAGATAGATAAAACCTGCCATATAGATGATTTTGTTTTTATAGAAAACGGTGTTAAAATAGGAAAAAATACTACAATAATGCCGTTTGTCTATATAGGGGAAAATAGTATTATAGGTGATAACTGCTTGATATACCCTTCTGTTACAATAAGGGAAAGAAGTGTAATCGGTAATAGTGTTATAGTGCACGCAGGGAGCGTTATAGGCAGTGACGGTTTTGGATATGCCAGTACAAAAAACGGCCAGCATATAAAGATTCCACAAATAGGGAATGTTGTCATTGAAGACGATGTAGAAATAGGAGCCAATGTTACTATAGATAGGGCTGCCCTTGATAGCACTATAATAAGAAAAGGAACTAAGATAGACAACCTTGTTCAAATAGCCCATAATGTTGAAATAGGTAAAGATACCATAATAATAGCCCAGACAGGCATATCCGGTTCAACAAAAGTAGGGGAAAATGTTATATTAGCCGGACAAACGGGTATAGCCGGGCATCTTAAAGTTGCAGATGGTGTTATTATTACAGCAAAATCTGGTGTGGGATCAAGCATTAAAAAGCCTGGTATATACAGCGGGATTCCTGTTTATGAACATTCAAAATGGCTAAGAAGCAGCGTCGTAAAACCCAAATTGAGCGATATGTACAAGAAAATTATAGAACTTGAAAAGAAAATAGGGGAGCTGGAAAAGAAATGATTGGAATAGAAGAGATTAAGAGAATACTTCCGCATCGATATCCGTTTCTTCTTGTAGATAGAGTTGTGGATTATGAAAAGGGAAAATGGATTAAAACCATTAAAAATGTAACAATAAACGAGCCCTTTTTTATGGGGCACTTTCCGAAACAGTCTGTCATGCCCGGTGTTCTTGTTGTGGAAGCTATGGCTCAAAGTGGCGGAATTCTTTCTTTTTTGTCTTTGGATGATGATGAATTTGAGGCATCTATAGGAGGGAACAAGGCGGTTTATTTTATGGAGATAGATAAGGCTAAATTCAGAAGGCCGGTTATACCGGGTGATAGATTGGAAATGCATATTGAAATGATTAAACGCAAGATGGAAGTTTGGAAAATGCAGGGAAGATGTTTTGTGGATAATAATTTGGTTGCTGAAGCGATAATGATGGCAAAACTCGATTAGCTTGAAGGAGACAGTATGATTGATGTACACCCTACAGCCATTCTTGATGAAAATGTGAAAATAGGAGATAATGTGGTGGTAGGACCGCATGTGTGTATAAAAAGTAATGTGAAAATAGGAGATAATACGCATATAGAATCAAATGCCTATATAGGTTCTTATACTACAATAGGAAAAAACTGCAATATATATCCCTCTGCTGTGGTGGGCACCATTCCTCAGGATTTAAAATTTAAGGGAGAAATGAGTGAACTTATTATTGGCGACGATACCACAATAAGAGAATTTTGTATGATAAATAGGGGCACAAAAGGTGGGGGAGGTGTTACAAAGATAGGCAACAACAATTTGATTATGGCTTATGTTCACATAGCCCACGACTGTATTTTGGGCAACAATATTATAATAGCCAATGCTGTACAGTTTGCAGGGCATGTTATTGTTGAAGATAATGCTGTAATAGGCGGTATGAGTGCTATACATCAATTTGCAAGAATAGGTACCTTTGCCATGGTGGGTGGAATGAGCGGTGTTGCTCTGGATGTTGCGCCTTTTTGTCTTGCTGTAGGGAATAGGGCGCATTTGAACGGTTTGAACCTAATAGGTTTAAAAAGGGGCGGATTTTCTTTTGAAGAGATTAATGCCTTGAAGGAGGCCTATAAAATTATCTTTAGAAGCAACATAACATTTAGAGAAGCCTATGAAAAATTGAAAGATAGCCCTCATAAAAGTGTGATACATATGATAGAATTTTTAAGTGGTTCAACAAGGGGTTTTTGCAGAAGTTAGATGAATATATTAATTATAACCGGGGAGCGCTCTGCAGAGAATTATGCTTCTATACTTGTAGATGAACTTTTTAAAATAGACAGGGGTATAAAATTTTTTAGTATATGTTCGGATATTTTGGATAAAAAAACAAAGAAAATAGCTGACTATAGAGATGTATCCATAATTGGTATAAAGGAAGCACTTTCTGTGACAAATAAGGTGCTCAAGTTGTTTCAACACACAAAAAAGGCGATTAAAGACAACAAGATAGATATGGTTGTTCTGATGGATTTCCCTGAATTTAATATGAGAGTCGCAAAGTTTGCAAAATCTTTGGGTAAAAAGATTGTTTATTATATATCGCCCCAGGTGTGGGCATGGAGGGCATACAGAATCAAGGCACTTTTTAGATACAGTGATTTTGTAATCCCGATTTTACCATTTGAAAAGACATTTTTTAATGTAAAGGGTGTAGATAAGAGTAAATTGGCTTACTTCGGTCATCCACTTGTAGATCTTCTGCATGGCAAGATAGAAAATGACCAAAAAAGAGAGAAGATAGTATTGATAATGCCCGGCTCGAGAAAAACAGAGATAGAGTACAACTACCGTGTGATGTTTGATGCAGCGAATATTTTGAAGGATAGACTGAAGGGTTTCAGGTTTGTGTGGGCTCTCCCAAAAAATATAGATTTTAATTATGCAAAGAAACTTTTATACGGATTTGATTTTATAGAGGTGGAGAATGACTCTCATGCCCTTATGAAGAAGGCATATCTTGGCATCTTAAAGAGCGGCACAACAACACTTGAGGCGGCTATGTTCAGTTTGCCCATGGTCGTTGTGTACAAACTGTCACTACTTAGCTATCTTCTCGGCAGGTTACTTATAAAAAACATAAGATATATTTCGCTTCCAAATATCATAGCAGGCAGAGAGATAGTGAAGGAGCTTATTGAGCATAAAGCAACGAGCGAGAATATAGTACGGGAGTGTTTGAAACTGCATGATAACCCTGCACTTTACGAAGATGTTAAGAATCAGCTTAAGGGTGTTTCCTGTGTTTTAGGAGAATATCCTGTAACAAAAAAAATAGCACAAAAAATTTATTCTTTAACATGAAGGTTTTTCTTTTCTATTTATTACTTAGGCTCTATAGAATTTTTATAAGCATAAAGGTTGAATATGAGTTTGATATTCAAAACTATCCTAAACCTGTTATTTTTGCCTTTTGGCATGAAATTATTCTCTTTCTTCCATTTGCCGCACCAAAAAGAAGAAATGTGGATATACTGATAAGCACCCACAAAGATGGCAGGTTTGCAAGTGGTATAATAAGATACTTCGGCCTTGGAACAATTGGCGGTTCAAGCAACAGAGAGCCTACTAAGGCTTTTTTGTCGATGCTTAAGAAGATAAAGCAGAATAAAAATGATATAGGTATAACGCCGGATGGACCAAGGGGGCCAAGAAGGAAATTGAAATACGGTGTTGTTGAACTTGCCTATTTGAGCAAGAGTTATATAGTTCCCGTCACATGCAAAACAAGCAATGCCTGGAGGGTCAATAGCTGGGATAAGATGATTATACCGAAACCCTTTTCCAAAGTTGTATTTAAGTTTTCGGAACCTATATATATAAACAGTAAAGATGAGATGAAGAGTAAAAGCAAGATATTAGAGGATAGGCTGAGTGCATTCTGAAGATATAAAAAAGATACAAAGGATTGCAAGGCCTATACTTTTACCTTTTTCTTTGCTTTATGGAGGATTTGTTAATCTAAGAAATGCATTGTATGATAAAAAGATTCTAAGAAAGCAAAGGTACGACAATGTTAAAATTATAGGCGTTGGTAATATAGCGGCAGGCGGTGTTGGCAAAACACCGGTAGTGATGAAGCTATCTGAGGCAATATCGAAATATGGAAAGGTGTGTGTTGTAACAGGGAATTACCCTACAAAAGATAAAAGAGTCCATGTTGTTTCCGTAGATGGAAATATATTAAAGAAGCCTCCCGTGATTCCGGATGAAGCATATATGATAGCAAAAAAGATACATGCTACCGTTATTTCATCAAAAAGTAGAAAGGCCGCAATAGAGCTCGCTATAGGCTTGAATATGAACTATATTATTTTGGACGATGCTCTGCATAAAAAGAATATAGAAAAAGATGCTGAAATTTGCATTGTTGACAAGGAAAAACCTCTTGAAGATGGCTTTTATATACCTGCCGGTTTTTTAAGAGATGCCAAGAGTGCCTTAAAAAAATGCAATATAACCATATGTTTTAATAAAACGGGGTATCCCAAGAAGAAATTGGATTGTTATGAGGCTATTTTCCAGCCTATAGGTGTTTTTAATAATGTAGGAGAAAAAATAGGGAAACCGGTATCGGCGTTTGTTTTTTGCGGCATAGGAAAGCCTATGAGTTTTTTGCGGGATGTTGAAAATTTTGGTATAGAGATAAAAGGGTATAGATTCTTCGAAGATCACCACATTTACAGCAGAAGGGATATGGATAATCTGTATACACTGCAAAAAAAACATAGCGCAAAATTGTTGCTTACAACATATAAGGATTTTGTTAAGATAGAGAATGAGAATGTTTGTTATTTTGATGTTGATGTAAAGATAGAGAAATTGAACAGCATTATAAAAGGATTGTTATGAATAAGGTTGTTGCTAAAAGGCTCTTTAATTATTTAAAGCCCTACATAGGGCGTTTGCTGTTTTCATTCTTATGCATGATAATTGTCGGCGGGTTGTCTGCTTTGGCTGCCTATTTGATTAAACCGGCTTTGGATGATATCTTTATTTCAAAAAATAAACATATGCTTATTCTGTTACCATTTGCGATAATAGGTACATATTTTTTTAAAGGTCTTTTTACATATTTGCAGGGTTATCAGACGCACTATATATCCGAAAAGATTCTGTTTAATATAAGAAATCAACTATTTTCGCATATTTTATACCTCCCTACAAAATTTTTTGACAAATACCACAGCGGTGAATTGATGTCTAGGCTTCTCAACGACACGGAGCAGGTACAAAACAGTATTGCAAATGTAATTCCTAATGCCATAAGGGAGGTATTTACCATTATAGGATTAATGGTTGTTCTGTATGTTAACAACTGGAAGCTTGCTTTGGTTGCAATGATTGTTTTTCCCGTTGCTGCCTACCCCGTTGTTTACTTTGGTAGAAAGATGAAAAAGTTGGGCAAGAGGAGACAGATATCTATAGCGGGTCTCACAACCCTTATTCAAGAAGCGCTTGTAAACATAAGGTTGATTAAGGCTTTTGCAACAGAAAAACATGAATCAAATATCTTTGAAAAAGAGAGTGATGAATTTCTAAACATAAAACTTGCAACCATAAAGGTAGATGAGATGACGAGTCCTTTGATGGAATTTATAGGTTCTTTGGGTGTTGCTTTTCTTATCTGGGTCGGCGGATTTTTGGTTTTTAAGAATGAGATAACGGTCGGCGGATTTTTTTCTTTTGTTACCGCTCTTTTTATGATGTATAAACCGTTTAAAACGGTTGCGAAAGCCAATAATGAAATAAATACCTCTATGGCTTCAGTTGAGCGCATATTTGAGATTATGGATAAAAGACAGGAAGTGGCAAATATAGGCAACAGGGAGTTTAAGGGTGTAAAGAAGTATATTAGGTTTGAAAACGTTTCTTTTAAATATCCAAATACCGATAGCTATGCGATAAGCAATATAAATTTAACAATTGATTCTAAAACTACGGTGGCTTTTGTTGGTGAGAGTGGCGGAGGCAAGTCTACTATTTTGGAGCTTGTGCCGCGTTACTACGATCCGACAGACGGCAAAATTGTTATCGATGGTATAGATTTGAAGGGGTTTAATCTAAAATTGCTCAGAAAAAAGATAGCCATAGTTTCTCAAAGAATATTATTGTTCAACAGAAGCGTTAAGGAGAATATAGCATACGGAATGAGCGGTTTGAGCAATGATGAGATTATAAAGGCCGCAAAGGATGCCTATGCTCACGATTTTATAATGAAGTTGAAAAACGGCTATGACACCAATCTTCAGGAGCAGGGTGTTATACTATCCGGTGGAGAGAAACAGAGGATAGCAATAGCGAGAGCAATAGTGAAAAACCCGGATATCTTGATATTGGATGAGGCAACGAGTGCACTGGATTCAGAATCGGAGCAGATAGTTCAAAAAGCACTAAAAAATTTGATGAGAAACCGTACTGTTCTAATGTCTGCTCACAGGATAGCAACTGCCATATCCTGTGATAAAATTGTTGTAATAAAGGGCGGACGTATGATAGATGAGGGTTCTCATAGCGAGCTCATCAGCAGGTGTGCATACTATAAAAAATTATGCGATATACAACAATTAACGGATGATTTTTCTATATAATATTTTTTTGGCTGTTGCCTTTATATCGATTTTACCTTTTGCACTCTTAAAATCTATTAATAATAGCCGCATGTTATACAGGGTAAAGGACCGATTCATTCCTTCAAAGAAGATAAAAAAGAGACACTACATGCTACTGCACGCATCCAGTTTTGGAGAGATTAAGGCTGTCCTTGATGTTGTTGATATATTTAAAAAGCAGTTAAAAAAAGATGTTGTTTTCAGTGTTTTTACAGATACTGCACATAAATTTTTAAAGGATAGAGATGCACTTTTGATGCCTTTGGACTTCTATCCCCTGTATAAAAAGGTATTCTTTAATCCGCCGGATGTGGCATTTTTTTTTGAAACGGAAATTTGGCCTTCATATATAACATTTTTAAAGAACAAGGGTACAAAACTGGTGCTTATAAATGCGCGCATGTCGGATAAGAGTTTCAAGATGTATAAAATTTTTTCTTTTTTGTTTAAGGATATTATTGGTAAATTCGACTTTATCATAGCAAAATCAGAAAAAGATGCCCGGCGCTTTAGAATGTTCAATCAAAATACGGTTGAATGCGGTAACATAAAACAGTTTAAAAAACATAGAAATATAAGCAGTGATGAGATAGCAGAGATAAGAAACAGGTTTTATATCAAAACAGATAAGCCGATATTAACATTTGGCAGCATGCATAAAGAGGAGGTTCGGTTTGTTGCTGATGCCGTGTCTATGCTAAAGGATGATTTCTTTGTTGTTATCGCACCAAGACATATGGAGGATGTGCAAGGTTTTTATTCTTTTATGAAAAAATGCGGAATGCATGCTGTAAAGAGGAGTGAACATATGTTGAGCAATAATGTGTTGCTTCTTGATAGTATGGGTGAATTGGAGGATGTTTACAAGATAAGCGATGCTGTTTTTATAGGTGGCAGTACTATGCCTTTTCTGCACGGACATAATCCTGTAGAGCCGCTTGTATACAATAAGTTGGTTATAAGCGGGAAATATATGGATAGCTTTGAATATGAAACAAGGGAGATGGTCTCTGCAGGATTGCTGAAGCAAATAGACAGCGTGATTGATTTGGTGAAAATTTTAAAGAACTATCTTGAAGGTGCTTATAAAATAGATGCAGATAAGTATTTCCAAGGATTATCTACAATATTAGATTGTTATATAAAATATACAATAAAGTGCGTAAATTAATATATAGAAGTAGATATTTTTCTTGCATTAAAGAATAATATAGCTTAAAATTAATTGATTATTGGAGTTCATATAATTGCCTCACTCCCCCAAGTGAGGCCTCCCCCC
>CAZFWO010000014.1:0-17563 GCA_964522785.1 uncultured Desulfurellales bacterium | reverse complement strand
TGGATAAAAAACTTGACAATTTGTAAAAAAATTGAATTATGAGGAAGCTATTTTTAAAAGCGGAGGGTTTTATGGATAACGCTACATTAGAAGAGTTAAAAGAAAGACTATTATCTTTAAAAAAAGAAATAACTTTGAGAATTAAAGAAAATGCTGAAAAAGTCAATAATATAGCAATTGAGGGCGATGAAGGAGATTTTTCAAATGCGGTTTATTCACGTGAGATTCTTTACGACCTTTTGGAAAAAGATAGGGCGCATCTCAAAGAGATAGATGAATCTTTGTATAGTATAGAAAAGGGTGTATACGGAAAGTGCCATAGATGCGGTAAAGATATAGAGATAGAAAGGATGAAGGCAAAGCCAACAGCAAAATATTGTATAAAATGTAGAGCTATTATTGAGTCTGGTAGATAAACTATTTTCTGATTGTTTTGTTAATTTCATATTTCCTCAACACTGTCTGTTTTGCGATAAAGAGAGCAGTTGGTATTTGTGCAACGATTGTCTGCATAATTTTGTTCCGTATAGTAAAAGTAGATGTCTGGTTTGTTCCAAGCCTATTCCAGCTTCCCAAAAGAGTTTAATATGTCCTGCATGCCTGTCAAAAAAGCATTACTTCGATAAGGGGTATTCACTTTTTAATTATAAGGAAGAAGCTGTAAAAAAAATTGTTGAGTTCATAAAATTCTATGGATATCCACAATTATCGAAAATACTATTTTATTTTAAAGAATACATTGCTTTATTGGACATATTTAAGGATTGTGAATTTATCGTACCTGTTCCTATGCATAGGCAGGATATAAAAAAACGAGGATACAACCAATCTGTAATTATCTCCAAGGTTATATCCAGGATTACAGGTATACCTGTTGATTACAACATGTTATCCAAAATAAGACTCACAAAAAAACAGGTGGGTTTGAGTTACAATGAAAGAATTAAAAATCTTTCAGGTGCTTTTAGATTTAATCACCCTGCAAGAAAGGTATCCAGGGTTATCTTAATAGATGATGTATTCACAACAGGCTCTACCATAAATGAGTGCTCCAAAACCCTACTGAAAAATGGAGTTAAAAGTAACTTTTTCACTTTTGCCACAACGCCATCGGGTTTTATAAATGATAGTTAAATAAGTATTTAATTGAGCTTATGTAAAAATTACATGTTGCCAATTTGTATAAGGTCAGTATTTAAAGCAAATTATAAACTTTCACCCTCTTTTGGCACTATGCAGATAACAACAAAATCATTGTTACCCGTATTTCTATATTGGTGCTCTATATTTGGAGGAACATAAGCAACACAGTCTTTTTTCATGATATGTTCTTTGCCATCCATATACAAAATTCCTTCACCTTCCACTACATAATTTATATGTGGCCATGGATGACTATGCTTCGGCGTATATCCGTTCTTTTCTATTCTGAAGAGTCTCATAACATGACTGTCCCATCCTTCATTTTGTCCTATTAAAATTCTTTTGCCTACGTTTTTTGCACCCTCCATATCCATCTCTGTTTCTTTTATCTTGTCGATACAGGAAACAAACATAACAAGCCCTCCGTTTTTTACTTTAAAAAATTTACCTATTATATAAATTATGGTATTATTGAACAGTAAAAAATGGGTGCTAAATTAAAAAAGTGAGTTAAAGGAATGTTTGGTTGAAATTAAATATATTATGCAGTATTAAAGATATCCTAAGTGTTTAAAAAGGGTGTAATGTGAATTGGGTGCATATCATATCGTACTACGGATTTGTAATTATAATCGGTTTGTCCATTGTGCTGGTTCTAATGCATATGCTATATCAGAACCGTACGCCCACAAGTATAGTAGCGTGGCTTTTATCAATAATATTTTTACCCTACATTGCAATCCCCCTTTATTTTATAACAGGCTCACGCAAGCGCAAGCACCTTAAAAAGTCATTTATAGTTATGAAATCTATACAGCAGTTAGAGTGTAAACATTTATCTTCCGTTGATTTGGTTTTAAGAAATAATGGTATTCCACCACCAACATGCGATAATCTGTTTACTCTATATACAGATGGTGTAGCTGCCTACAGTGTTTTTTTGGAGCAAATTAAGAATGCAAAGCGCAGCATCTATATATGTACATATATATTAAATTATGACGAAGTAACTAAGCCAATTTTTAAGATATTGGAACAGAAGGCAAGGAATGGTTTGGATGTTAGGCTTTTATTGGATTCTGTAGGCTCATACAAATTGCATTTTAATCAAAGACATCTGAAAAAGCTTAGAAAAGCGGGTGTTAAGGTGCGATTTTTTATGCCTATAATCAGTATGCCACCCAGCAGCTATATTAATTTACGCAACCACCGCAAGATATACATATTTGACAAGGAGACCCTGCTTTCTGGTGGCATGAATCTATCTAGGGCGTATATTAATACAAAGCATGTACCGTATCTTATGGAAGATTTAATGTTTATGCTAAGGGGTTCTTCCGTATCGCACTATTTGGAAATATTTGCGTCAGATTGGGAGTATGCTTCTAATTGTAAACTGGATTTATCGATAGAAAAAACATCCAATAAAAAAGGGGATAGTATAGTTCAAGTTGTTCCCTCAGGACCTGATTTTGAAAAAGATGCCCTGTACGAAGCATTAACAGAGGCAATCTATACGGCGAAAGAAAAAATATGGATTGTGACACCCTATTTTTCACCTGATATAACACTTATGAGAGCGTTGTTTGTAGCAAAGCACAGAGGCGTAGATGTAAAACTTATAACGCCTTTTAAATCAGACCACAAGATAGCAGATTTTGCAAGAAGCAGTTATATGAGAGAGCTTGAAGAAAACGGCATTCATGTAGCGCTCTATGAAGGGAGAAAATTGCATGCAAAGGCAATTCTGTTCGATGACACCAGTGTAATGCTCGGTTCAGTAAATTTTGATAATCGCAGTTTGTTTCTAAATTACGAGGCTGTAAGCCTTATATATTCAAAGCGAGTGGTGAAGGAGGTTGAAGATTGGATGATACTGCTTCTTAAACACTCACGCAGAAGTATGGAACCTGCAAGTAGGTTTATCAGACTATTTGAAAATTTTATGCGTATTTTCGCACCCTTGACATAGTCAAGAACTTGATAAGAAACTATACACTTCTGCAGCGGTCTCATTATTGTTTTTTATAAACCGGCATGAAAAGTTACACGTTGACTTAAATTCATCATAAAGATTTATATTGACTTATGACAATAAATTATTATTTTATTTATATGTAAATGCAAAAAAGGAGGTTGATGATGTCTGAGGTAGAATTGAAAATTAAAGGATGGTGTAAGAATTACCCGGGCGAGAGACCCCCGAGGTTTTTAAGGGCTTTTTTACTTCTGTTTTTATCTATGGAAGAAGCGCATGGATACGAACTTATAGAGAAACTCAAGAGTATGGGTGTAAAGTATGAAACATATGAAGTCGGCTATGTTTATAAAACGTTAAGAAATATGGAAAAAGATGAGCTGCTTGAATCAAGGTGGAATGTTAAGGAAAAGGGTGCTGCAAAGAGAATCTATAGAATAACGGACAAAGGTAAAAAGAGCCTTGAAAGTTGGGTTGAGGTATTGGCAAATATACGAGATAGTATAACTAATTTTTTGGAGGCTTACAGGGGGCTGGATAAAAAATAGATGTATAGAATTAGCTTAGAATCTGTGCGCCCCGGGCATATTCTTGGAAAAGCCATTATAAATGATAATGGAGCAGTGTTGTTAAACAAGGGTGTTAAACTTACTGAATTTTACATCAATAAACTGATAAAATTGGGATATGATTCGATTTTTATAGAGGATAGTGAGACCTCTGATATTATTGTTGAAGACGATATAAAGGAACAGACAAGAAAGAAAGCCATTAAGAGTGTAAGTGCTCTATTTTCTTTGCCCATCAAGGACATGAAAAAAGAAAAAAAACAAACACTATCGGAGATTTCAAAAAGTATAGAGAGGGGCAAAATCAAAGAAAAACTGTCAAATTCGAGAATGTTAAAAAATATATTTGCTGTATCATACGAAATCGTAGATGAGGTTTTAGACAACAAAATGTTGAGCGGTTTGGTTAGTTTTAAAAGGAGAAGTGATTTTACATACAAGCATTGTGTTGATGTGACTGTTTTATCTATAGCTATAGCCGATAAATTTTTGTACGGTAAATATCATCTTCTGGATTTAGCTAAGGGTGCATTGTTGCATGATATAGGAAGAATGCTTATAGATAGGAGTCTTTACGATGAACCGAGAAAATTAACCAAAGAGGAGTTTGAATTAATAAAAAAACATCCGGAATTGGGCTATATTATACTAAAGGATATTGCTGGAATAGGTATCCTGGCTCCACATATTGTGTATCAACACCATGAACAGCAAAATGGAGAGGGTTATCCAAGGGGTCTTAAAGGTGATAATACTATGCCCCTTCCAAAAAAGGAGACTAAGAAAGGCTATATAATGCCTCTCGCAGAAATTGTTTATGCTGCAAATGTTTATGACGCTTTGGTATCTCCAAGAGCATACAGAAGTGCATATACGCCGGATCAAGCATTTTTTATCATGAAACGTTTGATGGGAACACACATCAATAGAGAAGTACTAAGGATGATGCTTGATATAATACCTGCATTTCCGCTTGGCACAACTGTTATAATAACAACAGGAAAGTTCAAGAACTTTATAGGTGTTGTATCTAAAATTAACAGTGAAAATCTTTCCAAACCCGTTATAAGAGTTTTGTTTAATAATAAAAAGAAAAGAATAAAGCCATTTGAAATTGATCTTTTCAACAATCCGCATATTAATATAAGTGGAATCTTGATTTAAAGTTTTTTTTCGCCGTCTATTATACCAATGAAGAGAATAATTATAACTATTATGCTGATTATAAGTACTACTGGAATAGAATGAAACGTAGGACCTATATGATTGGCTATCAATATACTGCTGCCTATAACAATTGAACTTATTAACAGGCTTATTCCGACCTGCCTAAGCACATACCTGAAAGTACTTATCATTTTTTCAAAATCGGTTAAATCCGCCTGTATTTTTATATTGCCGTCTTCTAAGGAATCGATTATCTTCTTGCTGACGATAGGCAATTTTTTTAAAGCAAAAAGGTAATTTGGATTTGGTTTTAGCAGCAGTTTTAAAACGTTTGTAGGGGAGTAAAACTTTTTTGCAAATTTCCTAAAGTAAGGTTTGGCTATTTTAACGAAATTAAAATTGGGGTAGAAACTTCTGCCTCCTCCGTCTGCTATCATGACAGCCCTTAACAGCCTTGATGAGCTTCTCTTTATTATGATATTGTGCTTTCTTAAAATAGAAAATATATCTTTTAATATTTTTGATAACCCCATGCGCTTCAGGGGGAGAGAATAATATGTTTCTATTAATTCATCTATGTCGTATTTTAGTTCAGATTGATTAATTTTATCCTTTGATGAGGCAAAATTTTCCAAAGAATAGATCATCTTGCCGGAATCTTTCTCTATAAAACCGGATATCATCTCTATAAGATTAAGTTTGTCTTCATAATTTATGCTACCTACCATTCCATAATCTATATAGCATATTCTGCCATCTTCCATAATTATTATGTTTCCGGGATGGGGATCTGCATGGAATAATCCTGCATCAAATATTTGATACCAAAAAATCTTAGCTCCTTTTATGGCAAGGTCTTCAAGGTCGAATCCGGCATCTATAATTGATTGTTTGTTTGTGGCTTTGTAGCCGAATATGTATTCCATTGTTATAATTTTATCTGATGTATATTGCCAGTAAACTTCAGGAACATATACGTAGGAAAAAGCAGAGAAATTTTTCTTAAACGTCTCTATAAAATGGGCTTCTATTTCATAATCAAGTTCTCTTTTTATTGTTTTGTCAAATTCTTCTATCAACGGCATAATGTCAAAATGCAGATGTTCTTTCACTCCTTTTCTCAATATAGCACCCAATTTATGAAGCAGAAACATATCAGAATTGATTTTAGATGTAATATTTGGTCTTTGAACCTTTACAGCCACATATTTCCCGTTTTTCAATTTTGCTTTATGCACCTGTCCCAAAGAGGCACTTGCTTCTGGTTTTTCTTCAAAATCGTCGAATATGTCCTCTATATTTTTATGCAGACTTTCTTCTACTATTCTTTTGACTTGTTCAAAGGGGAATGGTTCTACGTTATCCTGTAAATTTTTAAGTTCATTGATAAGAGGCTGCGGCAGTATGCTTTCTTGAGTGCTCAAAAGTTGCCCGAATTTTACAAATGTGGGACCAAGTTCTTCAAGCATTCTTTTAATTCTAAAGGCAGCCGTTGTCTCATTAAAATGCTTTTTGCGTCTTAGTCCTGTATAACCTATAAATTCACCCAATCCATACTTTATAACTATTCTTGATATTTCGTTTAATCTTTTTATACCTCTTATTGCTCTGTTTTTGCTAATCTTTCACCCCACTTGATATATAAATTATTTTCTATTCCCAATTCATCCAATATTTTACCCACAACAAAATCAACAGCATCTTGTAACGTCGTAGGTTTGCCATAGAAAGCTGGTGATGGAACCACTATGCTTGCGTTCAGCCTGGACAGCTTTAGCATGTTTTCGAGATGTATCGCGGATAGCGGAGTTTCTCTCGGCACGATGATTAGTTTTTCCTTTTGCTTTATTGCTATATCGCTACATCTTGTTATTAGAGAATCGGAGTATCCGTTTGCTATGGCAGATAGCGTTTTCATTGAACAGGGCGCTATTACGCAGGCATCCAATCTAAAAGAACCGCTTGAAATGGGTGCATAAAAATCTCCGTTGTCAAAAAAATTGACATTTTTTGTACCTATAAAATTATCAAACTCTATTCCAATTTCTTCTTTAAATATTGATTTTGCTGTTTTTGATATAGTAACGAACAGTTCATGCTTATTATCTAAGTATTCTATTAATCTTTTTGCATATACTGCCCCGCTTGCCCCGCTTATGCCGAGAGCTATTTTCATTGGACTTCCACCTTTTTTTCTCCTATAACCGTCGCCATAACTATTCTTTTTGATGGTAAATACATAATTGGTATTATATCGCTCTTAAATCCGTTGTGCAAGGCTTTTGCTATTGTGCTTATCCTTATTGGCCCATTTATTACATCCACCTTTACTATATCTCCCCTTTTTACCAATTCATCTCTTTTTGTATTTGAGCTTGTAAAGAATTGATTTTGCCTTATATTGCTTATTGCAACTTTTCCAACTATAGCTGAAGGGGTTTGAAAAGCTGTTGATTTTGCTCTACCTTTTACTTTAATAAATTTTATCTTGCTGAGCGTTATTTTTTCACCCCTTGTTATATCAAACTTTGCAACAGGAAATACAGAAGACATACTCTTTTTTGCACTTATGCCTATACTTTTATAGAGTTTTCCATCTTTAAAAACAGACAGAACAACCCAGATAAAATTTTTGTTTTCTATGATTTTCCTTATCTTTATGGTGTAGCGGTAATATGGTAAAGCTATCGGCATCTTTGAAATTATTCTTATATTGTGCAATTTTGTCATATTTTCAACCATCTCTTTTGTTATAATAAATAATTTTCTTTTAACGATAGATGCACTTCCGCAAATTTGCAGCTTTTCATTACCCAGGAGCGTTTTTATGTATTTACTGTTTAAAGTTAAGGTTTCATTTATATGCGGTGCATTTGCTATATATAAATTTCGTAAATTATTTGGGTATACTGTTGCAATGTTTTTTAGATAAATTTTATCCGCAGATGTAACCACGTTATGTTTTAAGGTTATGTCGCACGATAGTCCAACAAGCCTCAGCAAGAAGAATATGTTAACGCTTAAGGTTATTAGCCGTTTGTAGCATTTCATCGCTTGTCTGTATTGCTTTCGCATTTGTTTCGTATGCGCGTTGCCCGGCTATCATTTCAACCATTTCTTGGACAACGCTTACATTACTCATTTCCAAAATACCCTGTTCAATCGTTCCAAGACCGTTTGAACCGGGATTGTCTTCAATTGGTGCTCCCGATGAATCTGTTTCCTGGTATAGGTTATGCCCTATGGATTTTAAGCCGGCTGGATTAATAAAATTTGCAAGCTGAAGCTGTCCTATTTGAGAGGGAGTATTTTGTCCTGCTTCCAAAATAGAGACTGTGCCGTCGTTTCCTATATTTATACTAACAGTATCTTCTGGTATTGTAATTGCTGGCGATATAGGATAACCTTCACTTGTAACTATTCTGCCGTCTGAATCTACCTTTAATGCCCCATCTCTTGTGTAAGATGTCGTGCCATCAGGCATGGTTACTTCAAGAAACCCATTTCCGGCAATGGCTATATCTAATGGATTGCCGGTTTCTTTAAAATTTCCTTGAGAGAAATTTTTGACAACGGCTGCTGGTTTTACACCAAGTCCAATTTGAATACCTGTCGGTTCTGTTGTGTCGGATGTAGAAGAAACACCTGCTTCTTTAACCATCTGATATAGGAGATCCTCAAAATCAGCCCGACTTCTTTTAAAGCCAGCTGTGTTTACATTTGCGAGGTTGTTGGATATTGTATCTATATTCAACTGCTGTGCTTCCATACCCGTTGCGGCTGTCCATAGAGATCTTATCATATTATTTCCCCCTTATTTATACTACTTTACTTATATTCTTGACAACATCACCCATTATGTCATTTCCGAGAGAATCTATAACCTTTTGATATCTCTCAAATGAACGTTGTGCTTCTATTAAATTCACCATTTCTTTGACTATACTGATATTGCTCATTTCAAGATAGCCATTTGAAAGTGTGAAGTGCTTGGGTGTTATAGGTTGCTCATTGTTGATTGGCTTAAATAGATTGTCATGTAGTTTGATTAAGCTTGCGTAGTTTTTAAAATCTCTTACTGCTATGGTATCTATTTTATTTTTGTCGACTATAACTGTACCATCATTTCTTATGGTGATATGTTTGCCGTTTAGCTTTATGGTTTGGCCGTTTCTAAAATAGTTTTCTCCAACTATGGGGTAACCGGTACCCTTTTGTACAAGTGTTCCGTCTTTTAAAACGTTAAATTGCCCGTCTTTCGTATATGAAATACCATTTTTTGTTAAGACTAAAAAAAATCCTTTGCCTTCTATTGCAAAATCCAATTTGTTGCCCGTATGCTTCATGGCTCCGTTTGAAAAATCTATATAATCCTTATCCATGTGAGGAGTTGAATTCTTTGTTTCATTTATAAAATTGCTTGATTCTTTAGTATTTGGCTGCAGTGGCAGTTTGGCATTTGCTTCTCCCCATATTTTTGACCACGTTTTTATATTGATTCTTTCTTTTTTGAATCCTACAGTGTTTGCATTTGCTATATTATTGGATATATTGTTTACCCTGTTCATCTGTGCTACCATAGCATTTGCAGCATCGTAAACGCCACTAAACATAGGCACCCCCTTGTTGTCTTATTCTTTAGCAAACGTTGTTCCGTTATGAGTATAAAAAATGTTTAAAAAAACTGTATGTTATATTGAAATATGAATATATAAGACTAATATATAGTATGTGAAAAATAAAGTTTGCTTTTTTGATAGGCAGATTGATAAAAAAGGATATGAAATAATGCCATGAAAAGATTGCTAATTGTTTCAAATAGGTTGCCGATTACCGTAACGAAGGTTAAAAAAGAAAATAAGCTTAAATTCCACAGTAGCGTAGGTGGTTTGTCGACAGGACTATCCTCCTTCTATAAATCCTATAATGCATTATGGATAGGATGGCCGGGTATTGCAGCTGAAAGAATAAATGATAATGAGCAGGATAAAATTAGCAAAGAACTGTCTGCTGAAGATTGTGCTCCGGTTTTTCTCAATCAATACGATATTGAGAATTATTACCATGGATTCTGTAATAAAACAGTGTGGCCGCTTTTCCACTATTTTCCATCCTATGTTGTTAACAGCAAAACGCTATGGAATACCTATTATAAAACAAATAAAAAATTCTGTGAATCTGTTGTTAAAATTGCAAATAATGATGATACTATCTGGATTCATGATTATCAACTAATGCTTTTGCCGAGTATGCTGCGCAAAGAACTGCCCAATGCAAATATAGGATTTTTTCTTCACATACCGTTTCCATCTTTTGAGGTTTTTCGAATGTTGCCATGGCGCAAAGAAATTTTAGAAGGGCTTCTCGGTGCGGATTTAATAGGATTTCATACATATGATTATGTCAGATATTTTCTTGAGAGCGTGCGCCGCATCTTGGGATTTGAAGATAATTTAGGATACATAAATGCAGACGATCATATTGTTAAAGCGGATACCTTTCCTATAGGCATAGACTTTGAGCGTTTTTCTGTATTAACATCCAGCGTTGAAGAGGAAATTAAAAATATATACAGGCAAAATGCTGAAAAAAAAATCATACTGTCTGTAGATAGACTGGATTATACAAAAGGAATATTGGAGAGATTAGAAGCTTTTGATGAATTTTTGGACAAGAATCCAAAATATATTGAAAAAGTGGTTTTAATTATCGTTGTTGTGCCTTCAAGAACAAATATTGAACAGTATAAAACGCTCAAGAAACAGATAGATGAACTTATAGGCAAGATAAATGGGAAACGCTCTACGCTTAATTGGACTCCTATACGTTATCTGTATCGTTCTTTGCCCTTTAAAAGACTATCTGCTTTGTATAACGTTGCAGATATCGCCCTTGTAACGCCGCTTAGAGACGGAATGAATCTGATAGCAAAGGAATTTGTAGCAACCAAAAGAGATGGAAAGGGTGTTTTGATACTGAGTGAGATGGCCGGTGCATCAAAGGAAATGGGTGAAGCAATAATTATAAACCCAAACGATAGAGAGGAGATTGTAACGGCTATTGAAAAAGCAATTAATATGCCTGAACATGAACAAATAGAGCGTAACAGTATAATGAGAAACAGATTGAAGCGTTATAATATAACAAAATGGGCACAGGATTTTACGGACGAATTAATGCAGGTTAAAAAAACTCAGCAGCGATTTTTGATGAAAAAAATGACCCCTGAGATTGAGAATAAAATCATAGAAGCATATCTCAACTCCAATAAACGTATTTTACTGTTAGACTATGATGGAACATTGGTGAATTTCAGTAATAAACCTGAAGAAGCAAAGCCGGATGAAAAACTCATAGATATTTTAGATGGATTGTGCAAGGATGAAAAAAATGATGTTACCATTATAAGCGGAAGGGATAGAACAACGTTGGATGACTGGTTTGGGCGAATAAAAAATATAGGCTTAACAGCCGAACATGGCGTATGGATTAAAAAGAAGGGCGAAGATTGGCAGATGATAACGCCGTTAACAAATCATTGGAAAAACTCAATAAAGCCCATTCTTGAACTTTATATGGATAGAACGCCTGGTTCTTTTATTGAGGAAAAAGAGTTTTCATTGGTGTGGCATTACAGAAAGTCGGATAGCAAATTGGCAGAGATTAGGGCGCGCGAGCTAAAAAATTCTCTTTTAGACTTAACTGGAAACCTGAGACTGGAAATTATGAGCGGAAATAAGGTTATAGAGATAAAAGATGCCGGTATAGGTAAGGATAAAGCGGCTCTAAAGTGGATATCCAATAAGGATAAGCCATTTATTTTGGCAATAGGGGATGATGTAACTGATGAGAATATCTTTAATGTACTTCCGGATTATGCTTATTCCATAAAGGTGGGTTTCGGACATTCAAAAGCAAAATACAATATAATTTCACCTTTTTATGTTAGAGAGTTCTTAAAAAAATTATCAAAAGAGGGGAAATAGAAAGTGAACGAGAAAGATACTCAACCTTTTATAGTAAAAGACTGCACGCTTATTGCAATAGCAACGGGAATAAGGGCTCAAAGCTTGAGGGAGATGAGGGATAAATTGGCAAATATTCATTCCGGCAGCATCTACTATCATTTTTGGGGTGGCCTGCTTTCGCCGCGTTTTGAAGAACCTGAGTTCAATAATGATTTTGCATCATGGTCATATCATGCACTTCATGATATGGTGTTAGCCGAGAGACTATCTGTAATTGACCCTACACACTTTCACGATATAGAAGATCTGCGCCGTGAAGTGATAGATGTTATAGAGGAGAGATTGTATGAAATTGAGTTTGTGCCTTTCAGCAAATCAAGTCAGCAGTTTAATTTTGTAAGGTCTCAGATTGTTGTTTTTGATACGCATAAACGTATAGAAAAACCTGAAGAACTCTCATCCGTTACGCAAAATTTTTCATTGGGGAGCATATTTTATCATTTTATTGATGCAAGAAGGCGCACGGACAGTAACATAGATGATTTTAGAGAATGGCTAAACGGATTTGCAGGGGAATACAACGAACTATCAAATTTAATAGCTAATATTGATCCATATTTTACCACACTCTCAGAGTTACGTAATAATCTCTCCAAGCTTTTTAAGCACTATTTTAATGAGGAAAAAATAAATGATGAAACTTGAATCTTACAGTAGTATAGTGGGAGAAGACGTTATCAATCACCTGCGTCAATTGGCTGAACTGCTAAAGGGAAGAAAGGTTGTTCATGTAAATTCAACAATGACAGGTGGTGGTGTTGCTGAAATACTAGCGAGACTTGTTCCGCTTATGCAGGAATTAGGTATAAACGCCAAGTGGCGCGTTATATCGGGTGGAGACGAATTTTTTAAATGTACCAAAGATATGCACAACGCCCTTCAGGGAAATCTTGTCACAATTCCCGAATCACTGTTTAGAATATATGAAAAAACAAATGCCGAAAATGCAGAAAGATTAAAGAACGAACTAAATGATGCGGATATTGTTTTTATTCATGACCCTCAGCCTGCTTCTTTAATCAATTTCTTTCCTCAAAGAAAAGGGAAATGGATATGGCGCTGCCACATAGATATTAGCAGGCCGTCAAGATATGTATGGAAATATTTGAGAAATTTTGTTGTTAATTATGATGCAAGTGTTTTTTCTATTGTTGATTTTGCACAGGTACTCCCTCATCCTATGTATATAATACCTCCGAGTATAGATCCTTTAAGTGATAAAAATAGGCAACTTGATGAAAAATATGTTGCATCTGTATATGAAAAATTCAATATAGATCTGCAATCACCTGTTATTCTGCAGGTATCGCGTTTTGACCGTTTCAAAGATCCCTTGGGTGTGATTCGTTCCTATAAATTGGTTAAGAATTTCATACCTAACATACAACTTATATTAGCGGGCGGCAGTGCGTCGGACGATCCTGAAGGAGAAATAGTATATAGAGAGGTAAAATCATCGGCAGAGGATGATCCAAATATTCATATATTGTTACTACCACCTGATTCAAACACAACAATTAATGCTCTGCAACGTGGAGCAGATATTATACTACAGAAATCCATAAAAGAGGGCTTCGGATTAACCGTAACAGAAGCTATGTGGAAAGCAAAGCCTGTTATAGGAGGTAACGTTGGCGGCATTAAACTGCAGGTTGTGAATCATCATACAGGGTTTCTTGTTAATACACCAGAAGGCGCTGCGTTGCGCATACGATATATGCTGCACTATAAAGACAAAGCAAAAGAAATGGGTGAAAAGGCAAGGGAATTTGTTAGGAGAAATTTTTTAATAACACGCCATTTGAGGGATTATCTTACTTTGATGGTAAGCTTAATCTATAATGCAGAAGAAAGAATCGAACTTAAGTAAGAGTATGAGCGTTGTTGTTGACATGATTTTTGAGCAGCTTTGATTATATCTGGATTTATTGCCTTGACCTTTATGTGCACAAATTTTATTTAGTTCATTGACAAACCTTGAATAAGGGATATTATTTAAAATGAGAAGGGAAAAATTATAAAACTTAAACTTTCGATAATTTTGAAAATATTTCGATAAGGAGGGTAGAGATGGAGTTTTTAGATGTAAACGTGGAGTTATGGGAATCAAAGAAACATTATTTAGCTTTTTGCCCTGAATTGGGTTTTGCGGCGAGGGGAAATAATGCAGAGGATGCAAAATCGAAACTGGTTTCTATGTGCCAGGAAAAATTTAAGGATTTAGTTAAAACGGGTAACCTGAAAAATTACACCGAAAATAACATAAAAGAGATGAGGCCAGAAATGGAAACCGGCATAGTTAAAAGTTTAACCGGAGTAGAAAAGGTTAGATTGGAAGCATAAAATAAGGGGACTTGAATCCCCTTATTTTATCTTTTACTATTTTTGTTTTGTTTCATCGATAATGCTTTTTGCAAGCTTTAAAGCCTCTGAGTTTTCTTTAACATCGTGTACGCGAAGAATATTTGCGCCGCGAATCAGTGCTGTAACATTTGCTCCAATTGTGCCGAAAAGCCTATCTTCAGGTTTTTCCTTATTTAGTGTATAACCTATGAAGCTTTTCCTTGACAATCCTATCAAAATAGGTCTTCCCCAGATTTTGAACGATTTTATATTGTTGAGAATTGTGTAGTTGTCTTCAAATGTTTTGCCGAATCCGATGCCAGGGTCAAGTACAAGCCTCTCTCTTTCAATACCTGCTGCATCTGTTTTGTTAATTATAGTTTCAAAATATTCGTTTATTTCAGGTATTATATGTTCATAAACGGGGTTCTTTTGCATATTTTTTGGTGTGCCTTTAATATGCACGGCTATTATACCACAGCTATTTTCAGAGAGTACATCAAGCATATTGCTGTCGAAATTCAACCCGCTGATATCATTAATTATATCCGCACCGCACTCAATGGCTTCTTTGGCAACCGCCGATTTATACGTATCAACAGAAACATCCACATTAAACCTTTTTTTTATCTCCTCAACCACAGGAACGACGCGTCTCAGTTCTTCTTGCAGCTCCACTGGGTCACTGCCTGGTCGTGTTGATTCTCCGCCTATATCTATAATATTCACACCCTCTTCAATCATCTCTTCGCATCTTTTTACAGCTTTATCAAACGAGTTGTATCTGCCACCGTCAGAGAAAGAGTCCGGTGTTACATTTAGTATTCCCATAACAAGGAAATTGTTCCCCAAATCCACCGCTTTGTTTTTGTACTTAAAAATAGAGTGTTGATCTAACAGATTGTTTATATATTTTTCTAAGTTTTTTCCCAGGTCTCTTAAAAACTTAAACGGCTGTCTTTTCAATTTACCAGATAGTATTAACAGTCGTTTTATATCGCCGAAAACAAGACAGTCTGTGTATTCTGTTTTTGCTGTTATGGTATTTCTCTCTATAGCTGTATCCATACCTATGCTTAAAGCTTCCTGTTTCAACAAGTTTGCATGGTAAAATTTGCAGCCGTAAATCTTAAAAATAAGACTCATGGCTTTTTTGTCCATAATATCTATAGCTTTTGCATCAACGCCTACAGAGACCATCTGACTGCTGATTTTATCTATGGAGTCTATGTTAAGCAGTTCTATTTTCATCTTCAATACCCAGTATTTTGTTAATTTCTTTGGAGTCTATTACCTCTTTTTCCAGTAGTGTCTGAGCCATTTTTTCTATCTTATCTCTGTTTTTTTCTATTATTTCAACAGCCTTTTTGTATCCCTCATCAACGATTTTTTTAATTTCCTGATCTATAAGTTTTGCAGTTTCTTCACTGTAAACCTTTTTAATGCCCATATCTCTTCCTAAAAATACCTCTTTGTTCTCTTCGGAGAAAGAGATAGGACCTAAAGAGCTCATACCCCATTCACAGACCATTTTTCTTGCTATATCCGTTGCCTTTTCTATATCATTGCCCGCTCCAGTTGTCGTTATATTAAGCATAATTTCTTCTGCGGCGCGCCCTCCCATCAATACAGCGATTCTTGCCAAAAGGTACTCTTTATCGTATGTATACTTATCATCCTCGGGCAACTGCTGTGTTACACCGAGTGCCATGCCGCGTGGAATTATGCTTACCTTATGCACAGGATCTGTGTTCGGTAGCATTTCTGCAACAATGGCATGACCTGATTCATGATATGCAGTTGTTTTCTTTTCTCTTTCACTAATTATGACATTTTTGCGTTCAGGACCCATCAATACTTTATCCTTTGCTATGTCAAATTCGTCCATTGTAACCTCTTTTTTGTCTAATTTAGCAGCTAAGAGAGTGGCTTCATTGACAAGATTGGCTAAATCGGCACCCACGAAACCCGATGTTGATTTTGCTATTACCTCAAGATTTACATCTTTCGAAAGAGGTATGTTTTTTGTATGAACCTTCAATATTTCCATTCTGCCCTTTACATCAGGTTTAGGGACAACAACACGCCTATCAAAACGCCCAGGCCTTAATAGTGCCGGATCTAAAACGTCAGGTCTGTTTGTTGCTGCTATAACTATTATATTTGTATCCGTTTGAAAACCATCCATTTCAACAAGCAGCTGATTTAATGTTTGTTCTCTTTCGTCATTTCCTCCGCCGACACCTGTTCCGCGCTGTCTTCCTACGGCATCCATTTCATCTATAAATACGATACATGGTGCACTTTTTTTTGCTTGATTAAACAGGTCTCTTACCCTGCTTGCACCTACACCTACAAACATCTCAACGAAGTCTGAACCACTTATAGAAAAAAACGGGACGCTAGCTTCACCAGCCACAGCCCTTGCTATTAAAGTTTTTCCGGTTCCTGGAGCTCCAACAAGCAAAACGCCCTTAGGTATTTTTGCGCCAAGCTTTGTAAATTTGTGAGGATCTTTCAAAAATTCTATAACCTCTTTTAATTCGTCTTTAACCTCTTCTATACCTGCAACATCTTTGAAGGTAACAATATTTTTGTTGTTGCTGACAAACAGTCGAGCATTGCTTTTTCCAAAAGAAAGGGCTTTCCCGCCCCCTTTATTCATTTGATTCATAAAGTATATCCATATAAATATAAATATGAGCATGGGTGCCCAGTATATAAGTATATTTGTTAAAAATGAGTTGTTTGCTTTAGGTTTTATATCAACATTAATGTTATGCGCAACAAGCATATCTGCTATCTTCTGCACATTCGGCACATAGGTTTTATAGCGTTTTTTATCATTTGTTGTAGTATATACATAATTTCCGTCTATTTTTGCCTTTTGCACCTCACCCTTATTTATCACTTCAATTAGTTTATTGTATTCCATCGTTGCATAATTATACCTTTTTGTATTGAACATATTAAAAAGTAGTATCATTAATACTGCAATAATCATCCATAATAGTGCGTTTCTGTAAAATGGCGACATCAAAAACCCCCTAAGTTTTTTTACAGACATAAATACTATCAAAATAGTTTCTATAAGTCTATAAGGTTAGTATTTTTTATTATGCTGAATATAAATAAAATTGAGTTAATGAAACCACTTATGCAATAAAATTATACTTTAACAATTTCTTATCAGCTCGTCACCCACCAAGCCCTCACTTACTATCTGCTCTTTTCGCAAAAACAAAAACTGTATTTCAAATAAAGCTTAATTTAAGTATTAGAGACTACTGCAGAAGTGATGAAATAATGCTATACAATTTCTTATCAAATTCTCT
>CAZFWO010000013.1:0-17879 GCA_964522785.1 uncultured Desulfurellales bacterium | reverse complement strand
CCATTTTCGCAAAAAACTTTTATTTTATTAAGAACTTTATCCACGAAAATAGGTGCTTAGGTCTATTCGTTTCGAGAGCTTGATAAGAAACTATACACTGTGCAGCGGTCTTATGATATGAGTTGTAAAAACAAACAAGATTGACTTGACTTGAAATAGTTTACAGAAAAATATACACTTAAGTCAAAAGTGGTGGAGGTTGAATGATGAATATTGCTTTGATTGGTGGCGGAGGAAGAGAACATGCGTTGGCATACAAAATAAAACAATCCGATTTGTGTGATAAACTTTTTTGCCTTCCTGGTAATGCGGGTACGCTGTCTTTGGCTGTAAATGTTGATATTGCTGCCGAAGATATACCATCAATAAAGGAATTTTCAAAGAATAACGATATAGATTTGGTTGTTGTAGGCCCTGAAAACCCTTTGGCCTATGGTATAGTTGATGAGCTGGAGAGTGTGGGTATAAAGGCATTTGGGCCGAACAAAAATGCTGCCAAAATAGAGGCAAGTAAGTCTTTTGCAAAGTATATTTTTAAAAAATATGGTATACCTACTGCAGATTTCGAAACATTCAACAACTATGATGATGCCGCTGACTATATTAAAAAAAAGGGGGCACCTATTGTTGTTAAAGCTGACGGATTGGCTGCTGGCAAAGGTGTTTGTGTTGCTAAGGACGAAGACGAGGCGGTTGATGCCCTTAAAGATATATTCTTGTACAAAAGGTTTGGTGATGCCGGAAAAAGCGTCGTGATAGAGGATTGTCTCAAAGGCGAAGAGGCGTCTTTTTTGGTATTCAGTGATGGGAAAAATATTCTGCCGATGATTGCAGCTCAAGACCACAAACCTGTATTTGATGATGATAAAGGACCAAATACGGGTGGAATGGGGGCATACGCAAAAGCACCCATAGTTGATAAAGAAATGGAACAGTACATAATGGACAATGTAATGAAGAAGGCGATAGAGGGTTTAAAAAGCGAAGGAATAGAGTATAAAGGTGTTCTGTATGCCGGATTGATGATAGATAAAAATAGAAACCCATATGTTTTGGAATTTAACTGCAGGTTTGGAGACCCGGAAACACAGGCAATATTGCCTTTAATGGATAGTGATATAGTCAAGATATTTCTATCCTCAATTGATGGAAATCTATCGTCAGTGAATCTAAAATGGAAAGATGGTTATGCCGTAAGTGTTGTGCTTGCAAGTGGAGGATACCCGGGAAAATATGAGAAGGGTAAAGTTATAGATGGATTGGAGGATGTTGAGAAACTTGAGGATGTGTTTGTTTTTCATGCGGGAACTGCCTTAAGAGATGGGAAAATAGTAACAAATGGAGGAAGGGTTCTTAATGTCGTGGGTTTTGACAAGGATTTCAGGAAGGCTCAGAAAAAGGCTTATGATGCAGTAAAATTAATTCATTTTGAGGGTATGCAGTATAGAAAAGATATAGGAAACAAAGCGTATAAATGGCTGTAAAAGTGGAAAACTGGGAGTTTTTATTGTGAAGATAGCAATAGTTGCAGGAAGTAAAAGCGATAGAGAGATAATGGATGCTGCGAGAGAGGTTCTTGATAGGTTTGGTATAACGAATAGCCTGTTTATTACATCTGCACATCGCTCTCCGCATTTTACTGTAGAGATTGCAAAAAAGATTGATGAGGAATATGAGGCTGCGATAGTTATAGCAGGATTATCAGCCGCTCTGCCCGGAGTTTTTGCTGCATATACGCAGAAACCTATATTGGGTGTTCCAGTTGCGAGTGACCTTATGGGTTTGGACGCTCTTCTTTCTATAACTCAAATGCCCCCTGGTGTGCCCGTGGCAAGTTTTGGAATAGGTGTTAAAGGGGCTAAAAATGCAGCACTGTTTGCCGTAAGGATTTTGGCTTTAAAACACCCCGAACTAATGAAAGCATTGAAGGAAAATACAAAAAAAGAGGAAAATGTAATAAGAGCGTTGAATGAGCCTATCGGTTAATATTAAAAAAGCTTATTACGGTAATAAAGAGGTACTCAATGATATATCGTTTAAACTTGAAGATGGCGATATCTTTGCGATTATAGGTGAAACCGGAGCAGGCAAGACAACTGTAGCAAAGATAATATCTAAGGCTTACAAGTTTTATCCTCTTAGCTTCGATGGCGAAATAAACACGAACAGAACAGTTTCGCTAATTCCTCAAAATATTACAGAATCACTTGATCCTTTGTTTAGAATTGAATATCAGATGAGAGAGATAAAAGATGATCTGAATCTTATCAAGGATACACTGTTAAAAGTAGGTTTTACGGATGTTGAAAGGATATTAAGGTCATATCCGCATAATCTGAGTGGGGGGATGAAACAACGGGTTTTGACAGCCATGGCTTTATTGGATGGTGAAATACTTATTGCAGATGAATTTACGAGTGCTCTGGATAGAACGACAAAGCTACAAATAGTGGAACTGTTTAAAGATTTGAACAAGAAATACAACACAACGATAATTTTTATTACACACGATATAGAATTACTGAAAATTGAGGGAACTTTGATGGTTATGTTTATGGGTGAAATCATGGAATTGGGCAGAATAAATGATATTAAAAATAACCCTTTGCATCCATATATGAAGTTTCTGCTTGGTTCAGTTCCATCGCCCGATATGCATTATACAAAGGACAGATTCAGAGAATTGAAAATAAATAAAAATGCTAAGTGCCCTTTTGTTGATATATGCGATAAAGCTCAACATATCTGTTACGATAAAAAACCGATTTTAAAGGAGAAAAAAGGAAGGCTTGTGAGATGTCATTTCTAAAAAGTAAAAAATTTATAGTTATATTTGGTATTTTAATTTTTTTAGTTATTAGCGGTTTTAAATTTTTGAATGATAAATTCATTATAGGTTTTAAGCATCCCGAAAGTGCATACTGTTATAATGGCTATATCTTTGTATCCAATATAGGCTCATCTCCTATGAGCAAAAACCTGGATGGATTTATTACAAAACTGGATCAATACGGCAATATATTAGAATATAAATTTATAGATAAACTGCAGGCACCAAAGGGTATATATGTATATGGCACCAAACTGTATATAGCCGATTTAAACAGAATTTGTATTGCCGATATATATACAAAAAAGAAAAAATGTATAAATATTAAAGGCTCAAGCTTTCTTAATGATATTGTCTATGTAGAAGGGCGTATATACGTTACAGATACGGTTAAAGACAGAATCTATGTTGTCAAAAATAATAGAGCTAAAATATTTTTTGAGCAAAAAGGTCTTTCTCCAAACGGGATAATATTTATTAAATCTCTGGATGCTTTTGCAATTGTTTCGTTTAATGAACCTGCTGTTTCTATTATTTCAATGAAGGGAAAGCTTTTAAATAGGGTGTATTTGCGTCAATTTAATGGTTTTGACGGCATATCTTTATTTGAAGATCATCTCTTTCTGTCGGATTATAGGTCAGGTTCTATTATTCAAACGGATTTAAGATTCAAGAATATAAAGGTTATAAAAGAATTTAAAACCCCCGCTGCAGATATATCTGTGTGTGGAAACAGGATATTTGTGCCCTTAATAGAAACAGGGAAAATTTATATAGGAAATATAAAGCCATGAGTTTCTTTGAATTGCTAAAGAGGGACGGTTCGGCAAGGGCTGGAATTATCGATTTAGGCCATACAAAGGTTGAAACGCCTGTCTTTATGCCTGTTGGAACAAATGCTTCCGTAAGAGCGATTTTACCATGCATGTTAAAAGCTGTAGGCGCAAAAATAGTCCTTTCCAATACCTATCATCTATATTTAAGGCCGGGTATAGAAACGATAGAATCCTTAGGGGGGATACATAGATTCAGCGGATGGAAAAGAGGGGTTTTAACCGACAGTGGCGGATTTCAGGTGTTTAGTTTGAGCGATTTTAGGAATATATCAAAAGATGGCGTACATTTTAAATCCCACATAGATGGTTCATCTCATTTTTTCACTCCCGAAAAGGTGGTGGAGTTGCAGTCGCGCTGGGGAAGTGATATAGCAATGGTTCTTGATGAATGTCCTGCTTACACGTTGGATAAAAAATATGTAAAAGATTCACTTGATATAACCGTAGAGTGGGCGAAACGCTCTATTGAAGCAAGAAAACAGTTTCCTTTAAAGGCACTCTTTGGCATAGTGCAGGGCGGCGTATTTAATGATTTGAGGCAAGAGGCAGCATTAAGGATGAGCGAGCTTGATTTTGACGGGTTTGCTATCGGTGGTTTAAGTGTTGGTGAGCCCACAAAAGATATATACAGATCGGCTGAGATTGTTGCTGATATACTCCCTGAAAACAGACCGCGTTATGCAATGGGCGTAGGGAAGCCTGAAAATATTATTGAACTTATTGAAAAGGGTGTAGATATGTTTGATTGTGTTATGCCTACGAGAAATGCAAGGAATGGCACACTATTTACAAAATACGGTATAGTGAATATAAAAAGGCAGGAGTACAGAAATGACGATTCACCTATAGAAGAGGGATGCAAATGTTACACGTGTCGCAATTTTTCAAAAGGGTATCTAAGACATTTGCTAAAAGCAAAGGAGTTGTCTTTTTATACGCTTGCGAGCATACATAACTTGTATTATTATTTGAATTTGGTAAAATCTGCAAGAGAAGCAATAATGAATGGCACCTTTAGAGGGTTTAGAGAAGAATTCTATAGAAAAATGGGAAGGTTGGGCAAAAATGGATAAATTTGTGGAGATTATGAAAGAGCATTTTCAAGATAGATTGATCAGTATAGGGCTGCACAATATAGGCGTTACATCATTTATGGATAATAATGGTATATTTATTATTTTAGATAAGGTCGAACCGGATGATTTGCTTAATATTAAAAGGGTTTATGTAAAGTATAAAAAGAAATATACAACACCTATAGTTGTAAATAGGGAATTTTTTAAACGTGCTACAGATGTTTTTTGTATGGAAATACTTGAGTTGAAGGAGAATGCAAAGATACTCTACGGTGAGAATTTGTTTGAGGATTTGGATATTAGCAACGAAAATCTAAGAAAACAGATTGAATATGAACTGCGCAGCAAACTGCTTGTATTAGAGGGTGCTTTTGTTGATCTGCCTCTCGATAAAAAGGTTATAGATAATATTGCTTATCGTTCTATGTACAATTTTTTGTTAATACTGAGAAATTTATTGAGACTAAACGGTAAAATAATTAACGATTTGACACTGATAGAAGAATTTGAGAAAACGTTTGATATTAAACTTGAAGCGTTTAAGGTACTAAGAGATTCTCCCAAAATGGGTTTTGATAAATTGTTGGAGGTATTTAAGCAATATTTGAAAGAGGTGGAAGAGCTTGTTGAAATCTCGGATAAAATACTTTATTAGTTTTATATTTTTATTTGTTTTTGTTTATTCTGCTTTTGGTGCGGATATACCTAAACCGGTAGGATATGTTAATGATTTTGCGCATGTGCTGAGTAGTAAAACAAAAAACAGATTAAATAAACTTGCGGTTGAGCTTGAACAAAAAACAGGCGTTGAGGTTGCTGTTGTTACGATAAAGACTTTAAATGGAAATGACATATTCGACTACTCTATGAATCTTTTTCAAAAGTGGGGCATTGGTAAAAAGGGAAAAGATAATGGTGTCTTGTTTTTGGTTGATACAGGTGAGAGAAAATTAAGGATTAATACAGGATACGGTGTTGAAGGTATTTTGCCAGATGGTCTGCTCGGGCGTATAAGAGATCAATACATAGTGCCCTATTTTAAAAAAGGCGATTATGATGACGGTATATTAAATGGAACTATGGCAATTGCTTCGGTTGTTGCCAAAGCAAGCAATGTTAAATTAAACGGTGCTGTTACACCAAAGGCTTTTAAAAAGAGGGGAATAACGCTTGTTGATATTATACTACTGATAGCTCTGCTGTTCTTCATGGGTCCGTACATTTTCCCGTTTTTTATAGGAATGTTTCTTGGTTCCTACAGGAGCGGCTGGGAAAGTCCTTTGGGCGGCGGCTTCGGTGGCGGACTTGGCGGCGGCTTCGGCGGATTTGGTGGCGGTTCAAGCGGCGGCGGAGGAGTAGGCGGAAATTGGTAATTTGAAAAAAATGGAGGTATGTATATGAAGGGTGCATTGGGAAGTATTGCCGTAATACTGTTGATTATTATAGCATTTGGTATATTTTACTATTCAAGTTATAATAAGCTGATAAAACTTGACGAAGAGGTAAAGTCTGCCTGGGGAGATGTTGATGTGCAGCTTAAGAGAAGAGCGGATTTGGTACCGAATCTTGTAAATAGTGTTAAAGGATATGAACAGCATGAAGCAGGCGTGTTTGAACATATAGCCGATGCAAGGGCAAAACTTGTCGGTGCCAAAACACCGCAGGAAGAGATAAAGGCAAACAATCAATTAGAAGGTGCTCTCTCCAGATTATTGGTTATAGTTGAAAGATATCCGGAATTGAAAGCAAATGAAGAGTTCACCCGCTTAATGGATAATTTGGAAGGTACGGAGAATAGGATTGCTGTTGCAAGAAAGAGGTATAACGATACCGTGAAAATCTATAATTCCGTTATTCGTTCCATACCGTATAATTTTATAGCATCAAGAATGGGATTCAAGGCTATGCCATATTTTGAAGTTGAGAGCAAACAGGAAAGGGCTGTTCCCAAGGTTAATTTTGGAAACAGTGATAATAAAACTTCATTGTTGTTAGGACCTATATATGCGTAAGTTTCTTTTTGTTATTCTTGCTGTTTTATTTGTTGATAGCAGCTCATACGCACAGTATAATCATATAAAACTCAAAAATGGGCTTGAAGTCTATGTTGAGGAGAACCACTCTTTGCCTATTGTCAATATAACTGTGCTTTATAGGGTCGGATGTGTTGATGAATACAATTCAATAACAGGTATATCGCACATGCTTGAGCATATGAACTTTAGAGGCTCTAAGCATTTCAAAGATGGATATATTGACAGATTAACATCAAAATATGGTGGTGTTGACAATGCTCAAACATCCTTTGACTATACCATATATTTTGCTACTACAAATAAAGCGGCATGGAGAAGGGTTCTGGCCTTTTATGCCGACAATATGAATAACTTGTCACTCAATAAAAGCAAATTTCTAAAGGAGCGAAGCGTTGTCTATCAAGAACGCTTGTGGAGGATAGACAATTCTGCAGATGGATTTTTGTATTACTCTTTGCATAATCTTTCCTATATTGCATCACCTTATAAGTGGACACCCATAGGCTATGCTTATGATATTCAGCACTATAGTATAGATAAATTGAGACGCTACTACAAGCGCTATTATGCTCCAAACAATGCCGTGGTCGTTATTTCAGGAGATATAGATAAAAACAGTGTATTTAAAGAAGTTGGAAGGGTGTTTGGCAGCAAAAAACCTGTTTCAATAGTAAGGGATATTACAAAAGAGCCAATACAGGATGGAAGAAGGATTATGTATATAAGAAAACCGTCCGCTTTTAAAAAAATAGCAATAGCTTTTAAAATTCCAGAAGAGGACAGTAGCGATACACAGGCGCTGGATTTAATCTCTTATATGCTGTTTTCCGGAAAAAGTGCAATGGTGCAAAAAGATCTTGTAAGAGATAAAAGCATCTTTGTTTCTATTGATGGCGGAAACGAGGGGAGGATTTATGATAAAGGATTGTATGAGATTTTTGGCGATATAGAAAAAGATATTTCGTTTAAAAGCGCACGAAGCGCTATTTTGAAAGAGTTAGACAGGATAAAAAATGGCAAGTTTGATGATAAGTTCCTTGAAATGGCAAAGATGAAAGCAATCAGCGAATATCTTTTCTCCAAGGAGACACTCTCTTCAAAGAATATGGAATTTGCATTTTACACAGCTTTCAATATGAAGAATTACTACGAAAATTACATTAAAACCATAAAAAAGATAAGAAAAAGGGATATTATGAATGTTGCCAAAAAGTATTTTAAAGAAAGATTTGAAAACGACTGCTTCTTGATGCCCAAAGAGGGTAGAATAATAGAAACTACTTTTAGAGGCGGTTTGAGATGAAGAGAGTACTTATTATATTGACGGCTTTTGTTTTGTTTTGTGCTGCATTGTCAAATGCATCAACCGTTTACGACAATGCTCTCAGCAACGGTTTGAGATATAGAATATACAATGCCGGTACTTTGCCTATTATAAGTGTCGATATTAAGGTCAAAGCCGGTAGTTATTTTGATAATAAGTTCGGAGAGGCAAATGTGTTGGCTTCAAGTATGGGTTCATGTTCAACCAGGGATCTCGAATCCGAACAACTTAGGAATATGATTGATGCTGCTGGAGGTAGAATCAATGTGTCGGCTTCAAAAGAGTATATAGACATAAGTGCCAAATTTCCTTTATCTGAAGCCAA
The DNA here is from genome assembly GCA_964522785.1 of uncultured Desulfurellales bacterium. Classification (GTDB taxonomy): domain Bacteria; phylum Campylobacterota_A; class Desulfurellia; order Desulfurellales; family Hippeaceae; genus S144-51. Next base: position 9,452 of record CAZFWO010000013.1, on the reverse strand, counting down.
CAAGATGTTTTATCTGCTTTCGGAGATGTTGGAATCCAGATTTGATAAGAAAAATTTTAATTTTGTAAAAAAAGATGCCATAAGTAGTATTGAATCTTTAGAGAATGATAATGACTATCTGTCTTTGCATGCAGCATTTGTCGGATTAATAAAGCAGCCGGAGTACTATCACACATCACTTGGGAACATAAGCTCCATAAAAGATATTTCCGTAAGTGATATCTCTGCATTTTTCAAAAAATACTTTACCACAGACAATATGGTTATGTCTGTATCTGGGGGCCAGCTTAATAAGGGAAATGTTAAACATATGATAAGAAAATATTTTTCATTCTTGGAAAGCGGAAAATCCTATAATTTTGAGTCGGTTTTATTTAAAAATGGTATATTTGTTAAGGATATTATCAAGCCTGTGAAACAGAGTTATATCTATTTGGCTTTTCCCTCTTTTTCAAATATGGACAAAAGGCACTATGCTGCAAAGATTCTATCGTTTATTATAGGTGGTAATCTTGATTCTGTGCTTGCTAAGGATATTAGAACAAAACATGGCTATGCCTACTCTGTTTTTGCGTTTAATTATGAACTTGAGCAGGGAGGGGTATTTGTAATAGGTTTGCAGACTCAAAATAAATTTACGCTCGATGCTGTGAGGCGCATATTTGAGGATATCAAGGGTATTGATAGATTTATAACGTGCAAAAGGGTGGAAGATGCTAAAAAATACTTAATAGGCAGGAATGAAATAGCACTGCAGAACTCCTCGTCTATAGCTAATTCACTCTCTTTAGCATATATACTCAATATACATGAACTGCCGTGGGTTCATTTCAGGCAAAATATAGATGCAGTAAAACAGAGCAGTGTTGCAGATGCAGCCAAGCATATATTTAATGGTAACGTTTCTATTGGTATTGTGTCAAATAAAAATTATGAAGATGATATAAAGAAGATTGTTAGAGAGTATGGATATTGATTCTTATGTAGATAGGTTCTTAATATTTCTGAGAATGAATAGGGGTCTGTCAAAAAACACTATTTCAAGCTATGCCTGCGATTTAAGAGGGTTGGCAGATTTTTTGAAAGATGGTAAGCTGTGCGCCTTGAATATAAATAAATACATCGAAAAAAATCTATTTGGCAAGTATAAATCTTCTACAATTAACAGAAAGTTATCTGCTATAAGGCTGTTTTTAAAATTTGTTGAGCATTATGAGGATATAGATATATCCTACAGAGACATCAAGAACATTAAACATCAAAGAGAAATTCCAAACTATGTATCGTTTGAAGCTATAAAGCCCGCTTTTTCCAAAGACAGAGATGGACTAATAGTGCTTTTGATGTATGCAAGCGGTTTGAGGGTTAGTGAAGTATCCGAATTGAGAATATCCAATATATTTTTTGATATGGGTTTTATAAGGGCAAAGGGCAAGGGTTCAAAGGAAAGGGTTGTTCCTTTGGATAGCGGCACACTTGAGCTTGTAAGCTACTATATAAAAAACGAAAGAGGGAGATATGTAAAGCCAAATTCAAGTGATTTTCTGTTTTTATCGAACAGGGGATATAAATTGACACGTCAGGCTTTGTGGAAAATAGTAAAGAAAAGGTTTATGAAACTTGGTATATATATATCGCCTCACTCGCTGCGGCATCTATTTGCAACTCATATGATAGAAAACGGCGCATCCTTGAGGGCAGTTCAGGAAATGCTTGGGCATGAAAGTATAACTACGACACAAATTTATACGGATATCTCTGATAGTGCTTTGGAAAGTGAATTTCATAGGCTGGAGATTCTGAAATGAAAATAGGTGCAGTTGTTGTTGCGGCAGGCAGCGGTAGAAGGTTTGGTTCAAAAAAACAGTTTGCAGTGCTGAACGATAAACCTGTTATAGGTTACAGTATTGAAATTTTGAGAGAGTTTTGTGATGATATTGTTGTTGTTGTGCATACGGACGATATGGAGTTTGTAAAAAAGATGTTTGGTTTTGTAAATGTTGTTGAAGGCGGTAAGGAGAGGATGTATTCTGTTTATAACGGCTTAAATACGCTTTCTTGTGATATTGTTTTGGTGCACGATGCGGCAAGGCCATTAATAGACAAAGACTTGGTTGAAAGTGTTATACAAACAGCCGAACAGTATAATAGTGCGGTTCCTGTTATAAATATTTCCGAAACGGTTAAGCAAATCAAAAACGGTTTGATAGAAGATACAATTGACAGGGATAGGCTGTGTCTATCTCAAACGCCACAGGCTTTTGTGTGCGATATGCTAAAAAAAGCTTATAAAAAAGCTATAAAAAGCAAAGAGAACTATACGGATGAGTCGAGCATCTGGGAGAAATTTTATGGCAGCGTGAAGGCTGTTGAGGGTGATAGAAAAAATATCAAGATAACGACGAAATATGATTTGGAGATTGCAAGATGTCTTTTAGGGTAGGTTTTGGTTTTGATGTCCACAGATTGGTAAAAGACAGGGAGCTTATTTTGGGCGGAGTTAGAATAGATTATAATCTTGGTTTGCTTGGACATTCCGATGCCGACTGTCTTGTGCACGCAATATGCGATGCGCTGCTCGGTGCGCTTGGGATTGGAGATATAGGCGAAATGTTCCCGGACAGCGATTCTCAATACAAAGATGTGAGAAGTTTGTTTTTTTTGAGAAGGATTAAGGATATTATTAAAGAATCGGGTTTTAGAATTTTAAATATAGATTCAACGCTTGTGATGCAAAATCCTAAAATCTCACCGTATAAAAAAGCTATGAGGGAAAATATAGCAAACGCACTTGGGATTGGTTTGGATGTGGTAAATATTAAGGCAACTACAACGGAAGGTCTTGGATACGAAGGCAGAAAGGAGGGTGTCAGCGCCTATGCCGTTGCAACACTTATTGAAAATAATATATGAATGAAATTGCAAAATTTATAGTATTGACGGGTATTATACTTATTATTATAGGTTTATTTATATTAGTATTGCCGAAAACAGGTTCTTTATGGAAACTGCCGGGTGATATAGTTATAAAAAAGGACCATATTACATTCTACTTTCCACTTGCTACAAGCATTATTTTAAGTATAATCCTTACAATTATTTTCTACCTTATCGGTAGACATTAGGAGGGGAGATGTTTTCGTTTGTAACAAATGCTTATGCTGCTGCTGGTGGGGCAGGACAACCAAGTATAATGACTCAAATTATTCCACTTGTATTGATAGTAGTTGTTTTTTACCTGTTTCTTATTCTGCCGCAACAGAAACAAAGAAAAAAACATAGAGAGTTTATAGAATCCTTGAAAAGAGGTGATAAGATTATTACATCAAGCGGTATATATGGAACAATTACAAAGGTTAATGACAAGGATTTTGTGATAGAGATAGCAAATAATGTAAATATAAAGGTTTTAAAAGACAATATAGTTTCAAAATATTAAGCTATGAGGGGTTTGTATGAAAAGTTCAACGTTGGTTAAATTGATTATAATTATAGCTGTTATTATTTTGTTTGGCGCATACACCATACCGACATTTTTAGGCAAGCAGAATGTAAAACAACTGCCAGGTTTTATGCCAAAAGATACTATAAGTTTGGGTCTTGATTTGAAGGGCGGAATGCACCTTGTTTTGGGTGTGGAAACCGATAAAGCTGTTTTTGCTGTTTTATCAAGGGTTGTTAATAACCTTAAAAAGCAGTTATTAAATGCTAAAATAGCATATGATAGGGTTTATGTTGATAGCAATAATACCATAACCGTAACACTTGTTGATAGTAATGATAAAGATAGGGCTTTGGATTTAATTGCTAATAATTTGCCTAACTATCAGGTGATATCAGATGGTCTGCCCATAGAAATAAGAATGAAAGAAAAAATTTACGAAAAGATAAAAAGGGAAGCTGTGGATCAAGCTATTAACGTTATAAGAAACAGGGTTGACCAGTTCGGAGTAGCAGAACCCAGTATAGTTAAATCCGGAGAAAATCATATAGTTGTGGAGCTACCCGGTATAAAAGATGCAAACAGAGCTGTAAGGTTAATCGGTAAAACAGCGAGATTGGAGCTGCACCTTGTCGATGATTCTGTAGATGTGGATGATGCTTTAAATGGAAAATTACCCTCTGACGATGAAATTTTATATGAAATCCAGAGAAACCCAACTACAGGTGAGAGAACCAGAGTGCCCTTTGTAGTTAAAAAAGACATTGTTATAACAGGTGCAATGATAACCAATGCATCAGTGAGATTTGGCGGAACCCTGAATCAACCCTATGTTTCATTTGAGTTAGATTCCGAAGGGTCAAAGATATTTGCTGATTTTACTGCGAGTCACATAGGAAAAAGGCTTGCTATAGTTTTGGATAATACAATATATTCTGCGCCTGTTATACAAAGCAGAATCGGAGGCGGGAGAGGGCAGATAACAGGTGGTTTTAATGTTACCGAAGCACATGATCTGGCTATTGTTCTAAGGAGTGGATCTTTGCCAGCGCCGGTTAAGGTACTGCAGAAGGTTACAATAGGTCCGTCACTTGGGAAAATATCAATAGAAAAAGGTACAAAAGCCATGATATTCGGGAGTTTGGCGGTTATACTGTTCATGATTTTCTACTATAAACTTTCAGGTATATTGGCGGATTTGGCTATGGCTGTAAACGTTTTAATAATAATGGGTGCTTTGGCTATGTTTCATGCAACGCTTACCCTTCCGGGGCTTGCTGGAATAGCGCTTAGCATAGGTATGTCTGTTGATGCCAATGTTCTTATTTATGAGCGCATAAGAGAGGAATTAATGATAGGACGCAGTGTATACGATGCTATCAATACGGGCTATTCGAGAGCATTTATTACAATTTTTGATGCCAATATTACAACTTTAATTGTTGCATTAATTTTATATCAATTTGGGACAGGGCCCATTAGAGGTTTCGCAGTCACAATGTCTATAGGTTTGTTGGCTAATATGTTTACTGCTGTAACATTTACAAAGACCATATTTGAAATTGTTTTATATAAATCTAAGCCAAACAAACTTAGTATTTAGGGGGTAAGATGATTCAGATAATAAAACCTGGGGTTTTGATAAATTTTGTTTCTAAGTTTAGAATTGCTATTGCAATCTCACTTGTTTTGATAGCAATAGGCATGGCAAATCTTGTTATGCAAGGAGGACCCAAGCTCGGTATTGAATTTAAGGGCGGAACATCTATACAACTTAAGTTTGACAAATCTATAAACGTTGTCGATCTAAGAAAAGCCATATCTGCATTAAAGATATTTAAGGACTCAAGAATACAAAGTTTTGGCAGCACAAACCAGCAATTTATTATCTACACAAAGGTTTCAACATCATCAACAACAAAGAATATAGAGGGTTATTTAAAGAACACTTTAAGCAAAAAATTCGGTTCAAGTTACACAATAATGAAAGTAGATATGGTAGGGCCGAAAATTGGCAAGGAGTTTAGGGATAAGGGTATTGAGGCTATAGTGTTAGCGCTTTTGGCTATATTAATCTATATTAGCATTAGATTTCAATACAGATTTGCGCTTGGTGCCATTGCGGCGCTGTTTCATGATGTTCTTATAACGGTTGGGTTCTTATCTATTTTTGGCTATGAATTTACGCTTGATGTTGTTGCTGCTATCCTGACAATAGTTGGATATTCGATTAATGATACAATTGTTATTTTTGACAGAATTAGGGAGAAGGTTAGAAACAACAATAAGTTATCAAACGTTGAAGCTATAAATAAAGGTGTGAGTGAAACGCTTTCAAGGACAATCCTAACTGCTGGTACTACACTGTTTGTTGTTCTATCGTTGTATATATTCGGCGGACATGCCTTGAAGGGGATGTCTTTTGCTTTACTTGTAGGTATAATTTCTGGAACTTATTCTTCTATTTTTATAGCTTCACCGATACTTTTGGCATTTAAGGGTAAGCTTATGCCAGAGAAAAAAGAGGAAAATTCAGCGGATAGATTTAAGCAAAAGGTAGAGTTTGATATGAAGAATATAAGGGGAAACTAAACAATAGATTTAGAGCGTTTTTTATCTGTTTTTAAGGATAAAAATAGATCTTATCGAATTATTTTGCGTTTAACATCAAAGTATAGGCTTCTTAGAGAGTTTGATTATTGTATGGATGCCATATATGGCTGCTTGATTCGCTCCTGTGATGCGGATATGGCATTTTCTTATTTTGAAGATTTCATTAAAAATTCCACGGCAAAATCCACTATATTTGAACTTCTAAAGTCATTTAGGGTTGTTGGCGATATTCTTTTTGGCATATTTTCTCAATCAAATACCGTTTCGACATATCTTATTAATAACCCTCAGAAGATATTTTGGCTTATAGAAAATGATACATTGGCTAACCTAAAAATAAGGGATGATTTTTACAAAGAGGCATTTTCCATAATTGAAAGAATAGGCAATAATGATAAACGTGAATACCAATTGAGACAGTACCGTAAGAATGAGTATTTAAGAATTGTGGCAAGGGAGATTATTGGAGCTTGTAGTTTTGAAGATACTATGAAGGAATTATCATATTTAGCAAGTGCGTTAATTGAAGTAGCTTTGCTGATAGCTAAAGATGAGCTTAAAAAGAGTCATCGAATATCCAATTGCGATATCGCCGTTATAGGTATGGGCAAATTAGGCAATATGGAACTTAATTTTTCTTCCGACATAGATTTGCTGTTTGTTCATAGAAATGAAGAAAGTGGAGAATGGTGCAATCATTTGGCCAGAAGGATTGTTTCCATACTAAACGACAATAAAGATGGCGGTTTTGTCTACAGAGTGGATATGCGTTTACGACCCGGCGGTAAAATGGCGGCTCTGTCTTTAAGTTTGGATGAATATGAAAATTATTATTCAACGTTTGGCCAGTTGTGGGAGAAGATGGCTCTATCGAAAGCTTATCCTGTTGCCGGGGACATAGGTTTGGGGCACGATTTTCTAAAGACTGTGGAGCCGTTTGTGTATAAAAAATCTATGGATTTGGAATATATAAAAGAGGTGCGCTCCCTAATATTTAAAATAAAAAAATATAGTAAAAAGGCAAACGAAAGCAATTTTATACCATTTGATAGAATAGATGTGAAAAAAGGCAGGGGAGGCATAAGAGAGATAGAATTTACGTTGAACTATTTTCAACTCATATATGGCGGTAAAGATAAGGATTTGAGACATGTTGGAACGCTTGATGGTTTGAAAATATTGAAAAAAAAGGGGTATCTTGATGGAGAGTTGTGTGATACTCTGATTAAAGCATATCTGTTTTTAAGAAGGATTGAACATAAAATTCAGCTTGTCAATGAGCAGCAGACCCAAAAACTGCCGTCAAGCAGGGATGAATTGGAAAAGCTGGCAAAAAAGCTCTCCATGAACTTTAATGAATTTGTTGATAAATATATAAAGCTGACCGATGATGTACACTCTGTTTTTAACACCGTTTTCATAAGGGATGATAGATTTCCTGCTTTTAGCGCGGTTGATGATGTTGAAGGCTTTTTATACGAAAGCGGCATAGAGAATGCTCAATCCACTGCAGCTATTGTAAAGAGTGCTGTAAAAAAATTTCTTGCTAAAGATATAAAAAGGATGCTGATAGAGGATATTTTTGATTTTACTTTTAGATTTGTAAAAAAAGAGCTGTTTGAAAATTGTATGAAGGGATTTAATGCGATAGATCCGACATATGTTGTTTTAATGTTTGAAAACAGGGAGCTGTTTAAGGTGTTTTTGAGAATGCTTTCTGTGGATCTATCCGATAAGCTCTCAAGAAATATGAATCTGTTTGAATATTTTATTGGCAGTGATGAAGATAAAAGTTTTGGCTTTAATAGAAAAGATTATGAAAAAATGGCATTGATCTCTATTTTCAATCTTTTTTTAGACCCTTTTCATTTCGATATGAAAAAATTCAACAATTATACGGTCAATTTTATAATGCATGTAGCAGAAAAATATGATAAAGATAGAAATTTATCCATTATAGGATATGGAAAACTATCCACGGGCGAGTTATTTATAGGAAGTGATCTTGATATGGTATTTGTTGCAAAAGAAAATGCCTATCTTTGTGTAACTACGGTTCAAAAAATAGTGAAAGAGCTGAAACAGCTCTATGATGTTGACCTTAGATTAAGACCTTATGGTGATAAGGGATCAATTGTTGTTGATATTGAGTATCTCAAAAAGTATTTTAAAGATAATGCCTGCGCATGGGAAAAACAGGCGGCGCAGAAGAGTAAAATTATCTATAGTGGATTTGGTAAGAGCACATTAAAAGATATATATAACGAATTTGTTATAGAAAATCCTCCCTCCAAAAATGATATACTAAATATGAAAAAGAGAATAGAGCACACGAAGGGTAAAGAATACGACATAAAAAGCTTTGAAGGTGGTATAAGCGATATAGAATTTTTGGCGCAGGCTCTGTGTTTTGAGAATGGCTGTATTGAAATCGGCAGATCCTGCCTGGAACTGTTGGATTTGATAGATAGAGGGTCATTGCTTGATACAGATAAACTTAAAGAGGCTTATATTTTTTATACCGCCGTTTTGAATATTTACAGAACGTTTTCTAAGGGCTCCATAATCAAGGATTTTGACACTGTAGAATTTTTGATGGGCCAAAAAGGGGTCAAAGAAAAGATTGAAGAGTATAGGTCGTATGTAAAAATGGTATTTAGAGAGGTTTTTAATTGATTATTCTTGCAAGTGCCTCCGATGCGAGAAGAAAACTTATAAAGATATGCAAAAAAAATGTTGTACTAAAAAAATCTGATATTAATGAAAGAAGATTGCCAAATGAAAGTATCTACGATTATCTTCAGAGAATAACCTATATGAAGTCTGTTAAATTTTTGAATAGGTATTCCACTATTATTGGTGTTGATACGGTTATACTATTTAATGATGAAGTCATAGGAAAACCCAGGGATAGAATGGATGCGTTCAATATTTTAAAGGCATTGTCGGGTGAGTATCACTATTGTTTTAGCGGAGTGACACTGCTATCAAAACAAAGGTATGAATTTTTTGTTGATTGCGCTGTTGTGTATATGAAAAAATTAAAGGATGATGAGATAGAGGGCTATCTTGACTGCGAAGAATATAAAGGCAAAGCGGCGGGCTATGCAATTCAGGGGAAAGCATCAAGATTTATGAAGGTTATAAAGGGAGATATTACTACTGTTATAGGACTGCCTGTTAAGAGGTTGTGCAGGATTATTTGATGGAGTGTTCTTAAAATTGTTTTATATAAAATACTAACTGATCTTATATAAGATTATATGTGAGTTAGCCCACACCCTCAATTCCTTGTAAAATTGAGTGTAACGAGACCGCTGCACAGCAATAAAATAATGCTCTTACAATTTTTTATCAAATTCTCTCAACTCAGAATGAATTTTTTAACGATGACCCA
>CAZFWO010000012.1:16625-18713 GCA_964522785.1 uncultured Desulfurellales bacterium | reverse complement strand
AAATCGGTAGAAAGAAAATTACGGCTAAGGTTAAGGGTAATTATAGACCTTATTATAATGTAACGCTTGAATTTAATCCATTTGATGGGGATACTTGCCAAAAAATATACAATATCATAGACAACAACCCCCTCATACTGGCATCAATTGTTAATGGGGAGTTGCCGTTTGAGCTGTTGGAATTGCTTCAAAAGGAAGGCATAGAGCTGTTTCCGCAATCATACAGAGAACTTCAAACGAAATGTGGCTGCCCGGATTGGGGAGATCCCTGCAAGCATATTGCCAGCGTTTATTATGTTTTGGCATCTATGATTGATAATGACCCTTTTATCCTCTTTAAAATCCGTGGCGTTGATTTGGTTAAGCATTACGGCATAAAAAAAGAGTTGGAGATTGCATATCCCTTTAAGCCAGAGTTTTCTAAAGAATTAGATTGTAAAAATAAATCTATTGAAATTGTGAAACTGGGTAACTATAAAGAGTTTATTTTATCTAAGCTATCTAAAAATCCACCGTTTATGCAGATTGATTTTCATAGGTTGCTTGAAAGCTTTTATAAATTTTCAGAGAAACTCTATCCTATTGAATTAAGCAAGTTAGAAAACGAAAATATTGAACTGATAGAAAGGGTGTTCAAAGATTCCCAATTTGAGTTTTTTATTACAAAAGAACTCGTGGGCTCTTTTGTTGAGGTTCATCATCCATTTTTGACAAAAGAAAACACACAAGGTTTATTTAATATAAAGTCTGACATTTTAAGGCTATCTTTATTAGATATAATTAGATATCTCTTATCGTTTAACGATAACAACGGCAATGAATACTACAACTACCTTTATTTTTTAAGCAGATTTGCCTATCTTTTGGTTCAATCCAACGGCTTTGTGTTTGATGTTGTAAGGATTGATAACCTATACTATGGGATTGCAAAGCCGTTGGTCTCGCCTGTTGGCATACAAAAACAGCTTAAGCTCCTTTCTGAAATAACCCCAAGACTTGCCATTTTTGAGGGTAAGTATTTAGGTAAAGACTCTACAAATATCGCCATATTGACCGCTTTTTTAACCGATTATGTCAAAAGACTTGGATTCGAAACAAAAACCGGCATGTCAAATAGAATCAATAAGACTGTTTTTGATTTGCTGTTTGATGCAGAGCCGCAAGAGGCAAACTTTGAGCTTGAGGGCGTTTTTAAAGGTCTGGATAATTATTTTATGCTGTTTGACATACTGAGTTTATCTGTTGACCTTGCGCTTGTTATCCACGAAAAATCAAATGGATATGCAATGGAGATGCTATCCAACAATAAAAACATAAATAAGATTGAGGACAAAAACGAGAAACTGAGGATTTTTAGGCTGATTTCAAAATTTAGAGATACACTGCCAAAGATTGAGCAGCTAACCAAGAATAGGTATGTTGAGCTGAATTTTGATGAGCTTGAGGAGTTCATACTCACACAAAAAAACATCATCCAAGATCTCGGAATAAAGGTTGTTATACCAAAAGAGCTTAAGCAATTATTGAAACCCAAATTAAAACTTAGAGCATCTGCAAAAATTCCAAATGTGAATTCCTTCTTGAGCCTGGATAAGCTGCTAGAATATGACTTTTTTGTGGCTATTGGCGATGAGAACATCTCAATTGATGAGCTGAAACAGCTGCTAAAAGAGGGTAGAAGGATTGTTAAATTCAAGGATAAATTTGTATACCTTGAGCCAAGCGAGATAGAAAGCCTTTTCAAACAGATTCAAAAATCTAAAAAAATCAGCAAATACGACCTCATACGCTACAAACTCAACGGCGAGGTTGAACTTGACGATACCTTAGATAAGTTGTTTGAAAAAACGTTTTCTTTAAAGGACTACCCACTGCCACCTGTCAATGCCACTTTGAGAGACTATCAAAAAAGGGGTATATTATGGGGAATCAACAACCTGCTCAATGGGTTTGGTGTCATTTTTGCAGACGATATGGGATTGGGCAAGACGCTACAGGCCATAGCGATAATTGCATACATGAAAACTCAAAAACTGCTTAAAAAACCTGCCCTTGTTGTTGTTCCTACAACGATTCTAAGCAACTGGG
>CAZFWO010000012.1:0-16525 GCA_964522785.1 uncultured Desulfurellales bacterium | reverse complement strand
CTGCTTAAAAAACCTGCCCTTGTTGTTGTTCCTACAACGATTCTAAGCAACTGGGCAAAGGAGATTGAAAAATTTGCCACGTTTTTGAGTTATTCTATGTTTTATGGTCAGGACAGAGTGCTTGCTTTGGATTCAGATGTTATTTTAACCACCTATCAAACCCTAAGACGCGATATTGAAGCCATAAGCAAGCACAGGTTTGATATGATAATAATTGATGAGGCACAAAATATAAAAAATCCGTTTGCTCAGACAACAAAAAGCGTAAAAGCCATCAAAGCCAAATATAGAGTTGCCCTAAGCGGAACACCTGTTGAGAATAACTTAGCAGAGCTGTGGAGTATATTTGATTTTGTCTTGCCTAAGTATCTAAAAAGCCTTGATGAGTTTAACAAGGAGTACGCAAAGAGTATTCAGATTTACAGGGATAAAGAGGCAGCAGAAAGGTTAAAAAACATAACCAGTCTGTTTATGATTAGACGCTTAAAAACCGATAAAAACATCATAAAGGATTTGCCAGAAAAGATTATCATAGACCGCTATGTAACAATGGAAAAACAGCAGGCAGCTTTGTATAAGAGTTTTGTTGATGAGCATTTAAGGAAACTTGAAACTGTTGACAAAGCCCAAAGAAGCGGTTTGATTTTTAAGCTTTTGATAGGGCTAAAACAGATTTGCAACCATCCCAGAAACTTTGATAAAAGCTACGATTTGGATTATAGATTATCAGGTAAAACATTATCATTAATGCAACTTTTGGATACGATCTTAGAAAGAAACGAGAAGGTATTGATATTTACACAATATACACAAATGGGAGATATATTGGAGCAGATTATTAAAAAGGAATTGCTTGTTGAGCCTCTTTATCTAAAGGGCAGCATGAGCAAAAAGAAAAGGGATGAGATGATAGACAGATTCAACAGTGACGACAAAAGCAAGATTTTCATTCTATCTTTAAAGGCAGGCGGTGTTGGAATTAACTTAACAGCCGCAAATAATGTGGTTCATTATGATTTGTGGTTTAACCCTGCAGTTGAAAATCAGGCAACCGATAGGGCTTTCAGGATAGGTCAAACAAAGAATGTTAATGTTTTTAGGTTTATAACACAAAATAGCTTTGAAGAAAAGATAGATAAGATGATTAAGTCTAAAATGGAGCTTCAAGAGCTTACTGTGGCTACAGGTGAGAATTGGATTGGCAACTTGAGCAATGAGGAGTTGAAGGCTATTTTTGCTTAATTGGATATGATTTTTATTTTATCGGAGTTTTATAAACAAGAATTGAAGAAAACAGCCTAAATTGATTAATATCCTATTAAAGGAGGTGTGAGGTTAAAACTTTAGGGGTAATGCAAATGGAATTGAAAACTAATGGGGAGAGAAATTGCGAACAAGGGTTGACAGTATCAAAATAAAGGAAGTTTTAAAGTGATTTTAAAAATAACATATAACAATAAAAATAGCAAGGCATGATAAAATTAGTAAAGAAGGAGGCTGCTCATGAAAGCTTTATTTGGTTTTTTAGCTTTAGTTATTATTACTGGTCTTTGCAGTTGTAACAATGCATCGGCTAAAGAAAGAATCATTTCTCCAAAAAAAGGCGATGTATGGTTTGAGGGGAAAACCTATACAATACGGTGGAAAGGCTTCAAAGAGGGCGTTATCTGCATAACAGTTTTAATTGGTGGACACGATGCAGGCATTATAAATTCTTGTAACAGTTGTGCACTGCAAAAGAGATATAATTGGTCTATACCCAAAGGGTTTGTAAGCGGATTTGGTGTTGATAAAGATGATTCTGTCAGGGTCGCATTGTTTTATAAAGACAATGAAAACCGCGCTTATTTCAGCGATTATTTTACCATATCAAAATAGCACTTCGACTTTTACAAGCTGAGCTGCTACAACAACATAGGAGGAACCTGTAACAATACCGCTGCAATTTCCGCGCAGGCCTATGCCTACAAAATTGCCGCCTTTCTTTGCGTTTATATAGAATGTATAAACATATTTTTTAGCCTTATGTACATTATATAAATCCTTTAATTCATTGAGAAGAGTTGTGGCGTCTTTGAGTGTGCTTATCAACTCAAGTGCTTCTTTCACATCTTGAACCTGCTTTGCCCCGGGTAGAGTCAGCAGAGCTACATCTATTATCTTTTGGACTGCAATATTATAATTTAATCCTGCTACTATATCCTTTCTTGAATTTTTTTTGCCGTGTATATACATTGCCTGTAATCCGGCAAAAGCGGCTACGCCGGCGATTTTTGTGCCCCCTGTATAATAGAATGTCGCTCTTATCTTTACCCTTTGTTTTCTTGGGCTGTTGAAGTATATATATTGAACTGCGTATGAGGCTGCTCCCCCAACCCAAGAGGAATCGAAAATTCCAATATAGCCGGTGTTTTGGTTGCAGTAGTACCTGGTTTGAGCAACACCGGGTGATGTTTTCCAGCCTGCACAGGTATTAAACGGAGGATTAAGAACTAATTTTTTCGGATTATTGGAATGGTGAGAGCCGCCGGAGCCATTATGAGATGAGCCTTTTGCATTCAGTTTGATTGCTCCCCAGTCTGCCGGTCCCCATCCCCATTTAAGAATATAAAAACCGGGCCAAAACGTCCATTCTCCATTTTTATTTATCTTTATTTTACCTTTTACGTGGATTTTATGATGCCTTTGTATTGTGTGATATTTATATTGATGGCCAAAATCCCTGTTTTTATTGTTTGGATCGCGGCATGCTATCAGTGCTCCATACTTTCCGAGTTTTACGGGTTTCTTCGAATCGTTTATTAAGTCAAACTCAGCTATTATTGTTGAACCAACTTCAAATGAACTGCCCTCAACCTTAAAATTTTTAACAACTATTCCATCCATATTTCCGACATATTTTACAGATTTGAAAACCTTAGCGTAAGATGAGGATGATAAAAATAAACCGATAAAAATAAACAACGAAATCTTCTTAATCATATTACTCACCTCTTTTTTTGGCAATTTTAGTTCTGTTTTCTAAATTTGTCAATATAAAGATGTTATTTTTTATCCAAAAAAGCTTGCTGATTTGTCATCTAAACAATATTGTTTAGATGATTTATATATTTTAGCTGCCGATATTGGTTTCTCAAATTCAATCATATTTTTTTCTTAAATTTTCATCGCACAATGTTGGTTTAATCATTGCCTGCCACTCATCTGTTTGCCAAGTTTTAAGCAAAGTGTGCATTGTATAATATTTTTGAGGTATAGGATGAGTTCCTATGATAACTTTTATTTTGTATCTGTTTTCTATAAATTTTTTAAAATATTCAATATAGGGACATGGGGGATAACCTACAACTAAGCCTGTTGCAAAGTGAATAACCTCTACACCATTTTTAATCATTTCCTCCGGGGCGTATTCAACATTTCCTCCAGGACAACCTCCGCAGCTTGTATATCCAACAATTTCTAAAGGCTTGTCTTTTGGGTAAATATCAAAAGCCCCGTCTCTGTCTCTCATAGCTTTAAAACATTTTCCACCTGCACAGTTCCTGTATCTATCGCATATTATTATTCCTATTTTCATTTTCAAAAGCCTCCTTTATTGATTTTAATGACAATAATGCTATTAATTGCAAGATTCTTAAATACTATATTAATTATATTAATAGCTATTTGATTTGCAAGCAAAACTATTTTGCAATTAATTATTTATTGAGCATAGTATCGCAATTTAAAACTCAAAACTATCTCAAAGTTTTTGTTGTCTATTCTGATTTCTTTGAACACATAAGTTTAAGGGAGAATATATTTTTTGCTCTGATTGCGCAAGAATCGTGTAAAAATTATAAAGCTTCTTGGCTCATAAGAGAAAACAGCACAATATGTAACAATTAGCATTTAGAAATCACTGCACAATGATACAATAACAATATAATATACTGTTTCTTATCAAACTCTTTCAACTCAAGGTATGCGTGAGTGTGTGTAAGTGTGTGGTTTTGGGTGTGGGGTAATTAGGTTATCTAAAATTCATATTCGTTTCAAGAGCTTGATAAGAAACTATACACTGTGCAGTGGTTTCATTTAGACATTCACCCCAATCTTATCAAGATATCTGATATATTATTCTCTGTAATGATAATAAATGTAAAAAGAAAGAATGTCAATGCATATTAGAGTTTAAAGGTATTATGGTTTTTAAAGTTTATAAACAGGTAGGTACAAACAGGCTAAATTAAGCCTGTTTGTACATATCCTATGCGTCCCAGTAAAGTAAAAATTCCGCAGGGTGCGGTATAGAATTTATGTACTTAATTTCATTCTCTTTCTTGTAGTCTATCCATGCTCTGATTACATCTTCTGTAAATACATCTCCTTTTAGCAGAAATTCATAATCGTTTTCCAATGCGTTTAATGCCTCCTCTAAATTGGCAGGTGCCTTTTCTATATTGGCGAGTTCTTCAGGTGGCAAATCGTATATGTTTTTATCCAGAGGTTCACCTGGATCTATTTTGTTTATGATGCCGTCAAGTCCTGCCATAAGCATTGCTGAAAATGCAAGGTATGGGTTTGCCGTAGGGTCCGGGAATCTAACCTCAATTCTTTTGGCTTTTGGAGATGGTGAATACATAGGTATTCTTATGGAGGCACTTCTATTTCTTGACGAATAAGCTAAATTGATTGGTGCTTCAAATCCAGGAACAAGTCTTTTATATGAATTGAGTGTAGGATTTGTAAATGCAGCCAGGGCTTTCCCATGTTTTAATATTCCACCTATATAATATAAGCCCATTTCGCTCAATCCGGCATAACTGTTGCCTGCAAATAAAGGCTTTTCATCTTTCCATAAACTTTGATGTATATGCATACCTGTGCCATTATCGCCTGATAGAGGTTTTGGCATAAATGTTACTGTTTTTCCATAGAGTAGGGCAACATTTTTAATTATATACTTGAATTTCAATACGTTATCTGCCTCTAAAACGATTGGCTGAAACCTTATGTCAATTTCAGTCTGGCCTGCAGTGGCTACTTCATGATGATGAGCCTCTGTTTCTATACCGGATTTTTCCAGCTCAAGAACCATTTCTGTTCTTAAGTCCTGGAGACTGTCCGTGGGCGGAACGGGGAAATAACCCTCTTTATGCCTTATTTTATGGCCCAGGTTTGGATCTTCATCCTTGCCTGAATTCCATATTCCTTCTGTTGAATCAACTTTATAGAATGCCGTATTTGATTCAACTCCATATCTGACGTCATCAAATATGAAAAATTCGAGCTCAGGGCCAAAATAAGCCGTATCAGCTATGCCTGTTGATTTAAGATATTCTTCAGCTTTTTTGGCTATTGCCCTTGGATGTCTTTGATAGTGTTCTTTGGTAATAGGATCTACTATATCACAAATAATATTTAGTGTTTTTTCTTCTGTAAAAGCATCTTCAAACGCTGTTGAAGCATCCGGTATGACGAGCATATCACTCTCGTCAATAGCTTTCCATCCTCTAATGGACGAGCCGTCAAACCCAAGACCTTCCTCAAATACATCTTCCTTAATAGCATGAGCCGGTACACTAAAATGTTGCCATGTTCCTATTAGATCAACGAATCTCAAGTCAACAATTTTGATTTCTTCTTCTTCAATTTTTTTTAGTACATCTTGTGGTGTCATAAATACCTCCCTTAAATTTTAATACTAAAATGAAAGCAATAATTATTCCAATCCTATCTTAAAAGTAAAATACATGCTTGTAGAATTTTAATTATAAATAATTTGCATTTTTGTTTACATTTTTGTATACATTTAAGCATGCTGAAGGGACAAATTAATATAAAAGAGGGATACTTAAGTATTATACATGAAGCAAGTAAACTTTTAAGCAAAAAAAATACATTGAAAGAATCACTGAGAGAGATACTTAAGATATTGTATTCATATTGGGATGCCCCTATATCTTTTGTGGCTTTATACGATAAGGAGACGGGGAAAATTAAGATTACCGAAAGTTTTGGATTAACAAGAAAAGAGACAACTAAAGGTATCTTTAAAAAAGGAGAGGGTATAGTAGGTACGATATTCAAAAATGAGATACCTGCCATTATTACGGATATAAAAACCAATCCAAGATATCTAAATAGAACAAACCTATTGAAACGTTTCGACGACGACGTAGTTTTTATAGGTGTTCCCATAAAAGTTGGTGGAGAAAAATTTGGAGTGTTGGGCATTTATAAAGAGAGAAGTAAGAATTTTTCTAACGATGATGCCATAAAAATGCTTTCGACTTTAGCTACGCTTATTGGATTGACGAAAAAAATGTATGAGAGGATGGAAGAGGAACGTAAGTTTTGGCAAGAAGAAAAACAGATATTGCTAAATAGCTTAAATAGGGATTCACATCTAATGAGTGATATTATAGGCATATCCGATGAAGCCACCAATATTAAAAAAACAATTTTGCGCATAGCCAATACCGACTCTACCGTTTTTATAACAGGTGAAAGCGGAACGGGGAAAACATTGATAGCAAAAGCAATACATAATTTAAGCTCGAGAAAGAAAAATCCGTTTGCTACTATTAATTGTGCCGCCATACCTGAAAATTTACTTGAAAGTGAGCTTTTTGGCTATGAAAAAGGGGCTTTTACGGGTGCTATATCCGCAAAAAAAGGAAAATTTGAGCTGGCAAATGGTGGAACGTTATTTTTGGATGAGATAGGTGATATGCCGTTATCTTTACAGGCTAAGCTTCTAAATGTTATACAGGACAGGGAAATTACAAGGCTTGGGAGTGAGGAAACGATCTCTATAGATGTCAGAATCATTGCTGCAACAAATAAGGATTTAGAAAAATTGATGAAGCTTGGACATTTTAGAGAAGATCTGTACTATAGACTAAATGTTTTGCCTATGAATATAAAGCCTTTACGTCAAAGAAGGGACGATATCCCTGTTTTAACAGATTATTTCTTGAAAAAAATTAATAAACGGTACAATAAAAATTTGCGCATAACAAATACTGCATTAAAATCTTTAATAAATTATGAGTGGCCTGGTAATATCAGGGAATTGGAAAATACAATAGAAAGACTTGTAATTATGAATGATTCTAATATCGATGATAAGGACTTGCCGGAATATATTAAAGAACAAACAGATAGACATTTTGAAGTTCAAGATATCTCCTATAAAGATATTCCATTTGCAATAGAGGCTATAGAAAAACAGCAGATACAAGACACACTCAAACAAACCGGGTATGTAAAATCTAGGGCGGCCAGGCTTTTGGGATTTACTATAAGGCAGCTGAATTATAGAATAAAGAAATATGATATTAAAATAAAAAAGCTATAGGTTATATACAAATAGTAAAATTTTTGCTATTGCCTCATAAAGCTCTTCAGGTATTTCTTCATTGAGATTCAACTCGTAAAGTTCTTCGGCTAAATATTTATCTTTTTTTATGTATATATTGTGCTCTGTTGCTATAGCTTTTATTTTTTTTGCAATTAAATTTTTACCTTTTGCAATAACCTTAGGGGCGTCGTCCTTATCTTTATCATATTTTAAGGCTATAGCTTTTTCTGATTTTTTCTTCATTGCTCAATATTGTCTTTTAACTTCACCTATACCCTTAAGCACCAGTGTTATCCAAAACCCTACATTTTTCTTTCTTGTATAGATTCCATTTTTTTCTTCTGGTATTTGATTTATATATATATCCGTTCCAATTCCCCAACAATCCTCATTATACATAAATCCAATCTTTTTTGTTGGATAGTAGTGATTGTATAAACTTTTCTCTATGTAAACATAGGTATATAATTTTTTTATAGGATAAATATATAATCTTGCCTTTGCGCTTTCATCGGATATTTTGAGGCTATTTGAATCCCTTGACATCAAATATCCTATGCCTATTCCTGCACTGTCTCTTGTAATATTCAATGATTCATCTGAATCTGTGAATATATTTTTTTGTGTAGAGAGATGTGCTTTAGATGAAAATTCGATATGCTCAAAGGGCGAAAAACGGGTTTCTTCGTATATAGGTGGAAACGAAAAGTGGTTGGTTTTTGCAAAATCGTAATCTTGAGATATTTTGTTATAAAAAAGCTCTCTGTATTTAATTGTATTATTGTTTCTGTTTTTTGTTACAATCCTATTTTCCAAGGCCATAGTCAATGCGTTTGTTTTGGAATATGTTGAAATAAAATCTGGGAATGGTTTTTGATTTCTATCTGGAATATATTTATACGACAGTGACGGTGTTATTGTATGCTTGACACCGAGCAGTCCTGTTTTGTTTTGTGTTAAAAATATGCCATTAATGGCTGTCTTTGCCTCTATAGAATATTCTGGTATGAAGGCTCTTTCTGAAAAGTGCGTATTATATGGTGCATTTTTCCAGTAAGCGTATAGTTCATGAGCGCCTATTTTTGGTGTAATGCTAAAGTATGACACTTTGAATGGATAGTATAAAAAACCACTCGATAAATTGGAATAACCCCTTTCCCCCTCTATTCTAAAATTGTTTTTTGCAGTATTGGAAAAGTCCAATGTAAGATTTTCCCACATCTTTTTATTGACTATATTGAACGTTACCTCAGGTAGTGTTTGAAGGGTTTTTCTGTTATTGTCTGCGATGACATCTTGATAGTAGTATCCATTTATTCCAAAAGAGTATTCATCTTTTGATATAAAATACGATGCTGTAGATTTTGTATACCTGTCTGAACTTAATTCAATATTATCCTTATTTAGTACGCGAAGATTGTCTTTGTTATTTATTATATTGATGTCATATTTTAGGGTTCCATACTTGTCTGTATTAAAGTACTGATTTGCTTTCAGTGTGGCTCTCAGTTTTTTGTCTTTTGAATCTCCATATGCACGTTTTTCTTTAAATAGTGTAAAGCTCCATTTTCCCTTTGTATTTTTTGTCCAAAAAAATCTGTATTCGGATTTTAATCCATATCCATTTCTTCCATTAGCAAATGGTGTTAATGTGATATCTTGAGAATCATTGATATTTATAAAGAACGGTTGTTCATATTTAAATCCGTCTTTGCTTGAGTAACCCATAGCCGGATACAAAAAACCTGTTTTTCTTTTTGTGTGTAGATCCTTTTCAATTGCGGGGAGAAATAGTAACGGAACTTTTCTAACCTTGAATATTACGGGATATGAAAGTATATAATCATTCCTTATAATATATGTATGTTTTGCTTCTATTGACCATTTTGGTTTGGCGTCTTTTGAGCCTTTTATAAAGTTTTGACATTTACATCCCGTTAGAGTGCCTTTGTATATATAGTATTTGTTTCTTGACGATAAAATAATTCTTTTGGCTCTTATGTAGATTGCGTTTTTCTTGAGAAACATTACGGCATTGTCTATAAACCCCTTATAATTTGATACATTAATAGTTGAATTGGTTCCTTTAACCCAGTTACCGTCTTTATCCTCTAAAAGTATATTGCCCTTTAAGTTTGCTATGGATGTATCTTTATTAAATGATGCTTCGTCGCTTTTTATAGAGTATTCATCGTTGTATATTAAACAGTTGCCACTCGCTGAGTATGAGTTTGTTTTTTTATAGTATATGATATTGTCAGCTTTTATGCGAACAATATTTACAGGATTTGCGTATGAAAAAGCGGATATAAATATAAAAAGAATAACA
Source organism: uncultured Desulfurellales bacterium (assembly GCA_964522785.1). Taxonomy (GTDB): domain Bacteria; phylum Campylobacterota_A; class Desulfurellia; order Desulfurellales; family Hippeaceae; genus S144-51. The sequence goes on along the minus strand of CAZFWO010000012.1, from coordinate 6,848 downwards.
AAAATAAAAATATTTTTCATTAAAACTTTATATTAAGTATACTGCATTAAACTGCGTTTTTGCCTCTCTCGCCAGTTCTTATTCTTATGGCATCATCTATGGGTATAATGAATATTTTTCCATCGCCAACCTTGCCGGTTTTTGATGTTTCTATAATTTTTTCAACCACACTGTTTACCATTTCTTCATCTACAATAATCTCTATCTTAACCTTTGGCAGAAAATCCACCACATATTCTGCGCCCCTATATATTTCCGTATGTCCTTTCTGCCTTCCATATCCCTTTACTTCACTTACTGTCAAACCTTTTATGCCTATTTCCATAAGACCTTCTTTTACGGCATCGAGCTTAAAAGGTTTTATAATTGCTTCTACTTTTTTCACCTGTTTTCCTCCCCGTATAATTTTATTATAAGCTCTACTTCACCCTTTGTCATATTAAGTTTTTTTGCTATTTCATCTAAACTGACATTATTGAGCTTCATCTCTATGATTTCATCCTTCACACTCTTTTTATATGTTTTGTTTTTTATTGTGCTTAAGATGTCGGTGAGCAGTGTATTTTTTCTCCTAACATCTTCCAGTATAGAATTTAATTTATTCTGCTGCTCCATAGTTCTGTTGTTTGCTGCATCTATCAGTTCTTTTTGTTTTTCCAGCAAATTTTTAAGACTTTCTACCAATTGAAGTACACTGTTTTTTTCTTTGCTGTTAAAATATCTTGATAGTAATATATACAGGACTACGGCTATGTCAAATATGGCTTGGAGAAAAAGTATGCTATCATTCATTTTGTTTGTTTTTAATCATTTTCCTTTCAAAAAAGAGCATATAGTGAATGATTAGTTCAATGTCATTACTTCTTATTTCATTAAATATACAGCCATAACAAAATCTACCTTCTTTATCTATTTTCCTTGTTATTTTTGCCAATGCTTTTATTTCATAGTGGTTTGCTATAGGTAGGAAGAATTTAATAAAGACAAGATCATTCTCTTTAAATTGTTTTTCTGATATAAACGATAATCCATTTTGAGACAGGTCGCAGCTGTGGCTTTTCTCAAATCCGCTAAATCTGCTTTTATAGTTATCGTTTCTTAGAATATCTATAATGTAGTTGAGCTTTGCGTCCATTTCTTTCATTATTAATACAAATGCTTTATTTAAATCACCGAAACTTGAATCAAGGTTGTTTAAAGACATAAAAAAACTGAATGAGTCCGATGTCTCTATGGTTTGGTATATATCTTCTTTATACTTTTCTATTTCTTTTTCTTCTATTTTTTTTATATAAACCAAAAACCTATTTTTTATTCTTCTTGTATCTCTTTTTTCATCACACATATTTACCCACCAAAAAAGTAAAAAATAATACTATACTAATATAACTATTGATATTGAAAAAGGCAAGATTTATTTTTCTTGGATCATTTGCATCCACAAGTAGATGCTCTATAAATAATAAAATGGCTACAATAAAAGAACCTAAATATGCTATATAATTTAAATGAAACAGATGCATGCTTAAAATCAGAAAAACAAAGCCTGTTAAGTGGAACAGCTTTGCCATGTGTAGTGCAGGCTGTGTGCCAAATTTTGATGGAATAGAATATAAATTGTGTTTCTTATCGAAATCTTTATCTTGAATAGAGTAGAGTATGTCAAATCCTGCTATCCAGAATGTTACAAATAGAGCAAGAAACCATACAGCCTCTGTAAGTGTGCCTGATGATGCAACATATCCGCCAAGCGGGGCAATAGCATCTGTCGCACCCAAATATATATGACAAAGCCAGGTAAAACGTTTTGTATATGAGTATGTCAGTATAAAGAACAGTGCAATAGGGGATAGCTTAAATGCCAGATTATTAATAAAGTATGTTGTAACCTCAAAAATAACTATAGATAGGAGTGTAAATAGATACGCTTCCTTGATTTTTACCTTCCCTGTTACAAGCTCTCTGTTTTTTGTTCTGTTGTTGGCTGCGTCTATTTTTCTATCTATTATCCTGTTTAACGCCATAGCTGCAGATCTTGCAGATGCCATAGCCACGGTAACAAGTATTATTATCTTTAATGATATAGTATCCTTAAATCCCATTATCATGCCTATATAAGCAAAGGGTAGCGCAAAAATGGTGTGTTCGAATTTTATCATGGATAGGAACCTGGATAGGGCATTCATTTTGTCATCTTGAAGTAGTTATAAAAATATGAATAACCGGATACTATTGTCAAAATAATAGCCAATCCAAGTAGATATATGCCTATGGTTCTAAATCCCAACGTCAATGCTATAATAGCTATAAATTGCGATGTTGTTTTAAGCTTGCCCCATTGATTTGCCGATATTATAACGTTTTCACTTGCTGCAATCACTCTCAGCCCCGTTACCGCAAATTCTCTTGCTATAATCAGTATTACCATCCAATACGGTATACCCTCTATACTTATCATAGCTGTTAAAACCCCTATAACAAGTATCTTATCTGCAAGTGGATCTATAATCTTGCCTATTTTACTTACGGTATTATTTTTTCTTGCTAAATACCCATCCAATATATCACTTAAAATGCCAAGCATAAAAAATAGTGTTGCCCATATGTTTAGACGATATTCCAATAGCAATATAACTATTACAAGGTCTAATATTCTGAAAACTGACAAAATGTTTGGCAGGTTCTTTACCATAATCTGCCGCCTATATTGCTATATGTACTGTCATCTATTTTTTTTATCGGTTTATACACAATCTGTTTCGTCGTTTTTTCACCCATTTTTTTATTATATACATTTAGAAATTTTTTAACATACCTTTGTGTTTCTTTATAAGGCGGAATACCTTTATATCTGTCCACAGCTGTTTCACCTGCATTGTACGCTGCAGCAACAAGCTTTTCATCATGGTATTTTTCAACAAGGTGTTTCAAAAACCTTATTCCGCCCTCTATATTTTCATTCAGATTGTTAATATTGCTAACTCCATAATAGTTTGCAGTTTTTTGCGTAAGCTGCATTACACCTACAGCTCCGCTTGATGAAACGGAATTATGCTTAAAATCTGACTCTATTTTTGCTATGCAAACAGCCAAATTCGGGTCAATATTAAATTTATATGCCGTTTTTTTTATTATAGCTATTATCCTTTTTTTGCCATAATGATGCAGGTTTCTCTCGCTGAAAGCTCTGGCAAAAAAAGATGTTGCACTTATGTTTGTATAGACCGTACTGTTGTTTTGCTTATGTTTGTATAGGTTATTAGCCGAAGCTGTATAAAGACAGAAGAAAAAGATAGTCGCAAAAACAGTATGCTTCATTTTATACTATTTAATAGCTCTATTGCCTCTCTATTTTTTGGTGATTTTTTTAATATGCCTCTTAAAATTTTTTCTGCCGATTTTTTTTTGTTTAATTTTATATAAGTTTTGGCAAGGTGAATTTCTATAACAAAATTTTCCTCTTTGATTTTATCTTCTTTCTCTTTTGCAATGGCTTTTTCCAGAAAAGCTGCAGCTTTTCTGTATTGTCCCTTTTTATAGTATCCCCATCCAAGACTGTCTATGTAATATGAGTTATTCGGATATAGTTTAATTGCTTCTTTTACAAGTTTTATTCCTTTATTTATATCTATGCCTTCATCTATATACAGATAACCGAGATAGTTTAGTGCAGAGGCGTCGTCAGGATTTAGTTTTATAGCCATTTTTAAATACCTTACAGCTAAGTCTGTATCTTTTAGTTTATCATAGCATATGTCTGCAGTATAGAAGTATGCTTTGGATTTATCCTTGAAATTGTCTATGTTGTTTGTTATTTCCTCTGCGGCTTTTTTATACTGTCCGTTTTTCGAGTACAAATTTGCAATCATGTAATATATATCTTCATCCTTTTTTTTGATTGACTCCAAAATTTGAATTGCTTTATCTGTTTTATTTAATTTGTAGTAGCATAGAGATTTGTTGTAGAGTGCATCTTTGTAAAAATTTGAAGAAGGTTTTATGTTTGTTAATATATCTATTGCTTTTTTATACATCCTTTTCTGTATTAAAGCAGTTGCGTAGAAAAATTCCATTCTATCAGATACGGATTCCAATTTGTTCTTTTCTATAAACCCTATTGCTTTATTGTATTTTTCCATTTTTATGAGCATATATGCCACTTTTTCAGCATAGTCAATGTTACTGCTTTCTCTATATGCCTCATTAAAATATTTAAGTGCATTTTTCATATCTTTTAACATGTAGTAATCATTGCCAATAGCTGAAAGTATCATGCCGTTTTTCAAGTCTATGGACGCATAAATATCTATGGCTTTTTTATATTTACCTACCTTTTCATACAAGCTTGATAGCAATAATTTATATTTAATTGAGGATCTATCAAGATTTAATGCACTCTTTACATATTCTATAGCTTTATCAAAATCTTCTATGTTTGCATAACACAGAGCTGCATAGTAGTAAATAGAGGCATTATTCTTATTATATTTTAGGATTTTTTGAAGGTACTCCAGGGCTTTTTTGTATTTTGCGTTTCTTATGTATAAAATAGCTATCTTTTCGTACATATTGACACTATCTTTAAATATTTTCTTTTTCTCATCTACTATTGTTAAAGCTTTTTTGGTATCATTTTTTATTATTAATACATTAACTAACTTAATATATAGATTTTTGTTATCTGGAAATTTTTTGACAGCCTTTTGCAAAAATCTTTCAGCCTCGTCATAGTCCTTTGAGTATATAAGCATATTTGCATATTCGTTGTAAAATTTATTATGTTTTAAATATGGCAAGACCTGCTTGTAATTAAATATAGCACTATTAATATCACCACTATACAGATCAACAAATGATGAAATGTAATGATAATCGATAAAAATTTGTTTTGAATAAAGTTTGGCATCATTTCTTGCCTTTGCATACCTTTCAAATATTGCAGCACCAAACAGTGCGGCAATGGATACAAGCAGTATAATAATAAATTTAATATTCTTTTTCTGCAAACTCACGTACAACCTCTACAAATTCATCTATAAGATTATCCTCTCTTACCTTTTTAATAATTTTGCCCCTTTTTATTATTAATCCGAAGTGTCTTCCTCCTGCTATTGCAACATCCGCTTCTTTGGATTCCCCTAATGCGTTTACAACGCAGCCCATTACGGCAACCTTTATCGGCTTATGTATATCTGACAAGCGCTTTTTAAGCTCATTTACCATGGATATAAGATCTATTTCTATTCTACCACATGTGGGACAGGAAACAAAGTCTATTGAGCGTTTTTTTCTTAACTCAAGTGCATTTAGAAGCTCATAACAGACATCTATCTCATTTTCCGGGGGTTCGCTAAGTGAAATTCTTATTGTATCACCTATACCTTCTCTTAGCAGCGCACTCAATGCCGATACGGATTTGATTATACCTTCTTTTGAAGAACCAGATTCAGTGACACCGATATGGAGAGGATAATCTGTCATTTCGGATATTTTTTCGTTGCATAGAATGGTAATTTTTGGGATAGATGATTTGATTGATATTTTAATATTTGTAAAACCAGAATCTTCTATTCTTTTTATAGAGTTATATGCACTTTCAACAAGGGCATCAGCTGTAGGACCATTGTATTTTTCTATCAGTTCTTTTTCCAGGGAACCGCTATTGACGCCTATTCTTATAGGAATATTGTATTCTTTTGCCGCTTTCAATATTTCTTTTGTTTTGTTAAAGGAACCTATATTTCCGGGATTGATTCTTATGCAGTCCGCACCTGATTCTATAGAGGCAATGGCAAGTTTATAATCAAAGTGAATATCTGCTATAACGGGGATGGGGCTCTTCTTCTTTATTATACGTAATGCCTTTGCAGCATCGCTGTCGATAATCGCGCATCTAACTATTTCGCAGCCCTTTTCATGTAGTTTTTTGATTTGCGAGAGCGTTGAACTTACATCTCTCGTATCCGTATTTGTCATGGATTGCACAACTATGGGGGCATCGCCACCAATTTTTACATTGCCTACACTTATCTGCTTTGTTTTTTTTCGCTTTATCCAGCTCATTTTTCTATATGCACCACCTGGTTTTTTATATATTTTGTTACTCCATAGCGCTTAAAGTCATTCAAAAATGCAAATATCATTAATGCAAGCAGAAACACAATACCGATTTTTTGAAAATTTATTTGCACCTTTTCACTAACTGGTTTTCTTCTTATTGCTTCTATGGTAAAAAACATAATATGTCCACCATCAAGTATGGGGATGGGCAGAAGGTTGAGTATACCAAGATTTATACTTATAATTGCTGTAAACATCAAAAATGCTGCTATTCCACTTTGAGCAGCTTTTGTTGCTACATCGACAATCATTATGGGACCTCCCACACTGCTCGAAGGTATAGCTCTCTCAAGCAGGCGCACCAGTCCTATCAATGTAATTTTTGTTATGTATACGGTTTTTTTAATGCCAACAATTGTGCCTTTAATCGGATTGTATTTTATTTTTGTCATAGCTCCGCTTGGAATTATACCCAAAATTCCAATATGTTTTTTATATCCCAAAATATCTTTTATATTTTCGGCTTTTGGGGTAGCTTTTATGTTTATTATCTCATTGTTTCTTTTTATGGTTAGCAGAATAGTTTTTTTAGGATGCAGCTTTATTGTTTTTGATAACTCACTCCATGTTTTTACACCTTTATTGTTTATAGCCATAATCGTATCTTTTGGCTGAATACCTGCAATATAGGCAGGAGAATTGGCTTGAACCTTGCCAATTGTCGGTGCTAAGGTAGGAACGCCTATTGAGTAGGCTATTGCAAAAAACATAACAGCACTTGCTATATT
>CAZFWO010000011.1:0-19183 GCA_964522785.1 uncultured Desulfurellales bacterium | reverse complement strand
ATCAAGTAAAATTCTATAGCTCATACTGATAGATATTGAATAAAATTGCTTCTTTTTTCCTTGTAATTTATGAAGCCTAAGCGATGGATGAAACGGCTGAACCTGCAATACTTTTAAAATTTTAATATATCTATTTTTAAGTTCAGGATGTTTTTTGAAGAATTTTAAAGCCCTTTTTTCGTACTGGTTTGTGAAAATTATTTCATACATTTTCTATCTTTTCTATATGCTTTTCTAAGCTAGTATGGTATTTGCCTTCTTCAATTTCTTTTACAATTGTGTCATATATTCTATCAAGTTCATTTTCTACCAATTCTTCATATCTATCCATATCTACGACAACATATTTATTTTTACCTCTTACATTTATAATTACTTTATCAGATTTTTTTAATTCTTCGTCGAAAATTTTAACACCTCTTTTTTTCACATCGCTTGCTCTAACCATAAAAACCCCCTAATTTATAAAAGTACTATTAAAAATATAATGAAGAGTTCTTTATTTGTCAACTTGAATATATGGAGGCCGCGTCTGTATTATCCATTAAAAATTGAAAAAAGTAAAAATTTATTTGCTTGCATTTTGTATATTTATTTGATATAAGCAAAACATTATGAAAGGTAGTTACAGGTTGAGCAGTATTTTTTCCTATAGCTTTTATGCATATTATTTCTGGTTTTTCTATAGGGGGCGTTCTACCTGAATTGTAATGAGCTTTTAACTAAAGCCGTTTGGGTAGGCGCATAAAGCCAACCCAAACGGCTTTTTTTTATTGTAAAAAATGTTTTTTGGAGGTGTTGGAATGATAGTTGTAATGAAAAAACGCAGTAGAGAAGATGACATAGAAAGGGTTAAAAACCGCATAGAAAGCATGGGCTTATCCGCCCATATATCAAAGGGAAGCGAAAGAACAGTTATAGGTGTTATAGGAAATCTGGATAAGGATAAACTAAGCCTGGATCCTATAGCCGTTTTATCAACAGATAAAAACGTTGAAAAGGTTTATCCCGTTACCAAACCATACAAATTAGCATCCCGTGAAAACAGGGAAGAGGACACAATCATAAAAATCAAAGATGTGGAAGTAGGCGGGAACAACTTCACAATTATTGCAGGTCCCTGCTCTGTAGAAAATAGGGAGCAAATGATGGAAACAGCTGCCGGTATAAAAAAATGTTCGGCGAAGATGCTAAGAGGCGGAGCATTTAAGCCCAGAACATCTCCGTACACATTCCAGGGATTGGGAGAAGAGGGATTAAGGCTTTTAAGAGAGGCATCAGACAAAACAAATATGCCTGTTGTTACCGAGGTTATGAACCCGAAAGATTTGGATATTATATTAAAATATGCCGATGTGCTGCAGATTGGAGCAAGGAATGTACAAAACTTTTCTTTATTGAAACTCGTTGGACAAACAAACAAACCCGTCCTGTTGAAAAGGGGAATGTCTACCACGATTCAGGAATTTTTAATGAGCGCAGAGTATATTATGAGCGAAGGTAATGCAGATGTTATACTGTGCGAAAGAGGCATAAGAACATTTGAAACAGCCACGAGAAGCACTCTTGACATATCGGCAGTACCCGTATTAAAAAAAGAAACCCATCTTCCTGTCTTTATAGATCCTTCTCATGCCGCAGGGAAAAGGGATTATGTCCCTGCTCTCTCTAAAGCAGCTGTTGCTGCAGGTGCTGACGGTTTGTTAATAGAAGTACACTACAAGCCGGAGACTGCTGTATCCGATGCAGCCCAGCAGTTATCCATACCTGAATATTGTGAGCTCGTTAAGGATTTAAAAAAGATAGCAGAGGTTGTAGGTAAAAAAATAGATTGTTGACATGGGCAGCCCCTTCATTGTATATTAATCATAATTTATCTCGAGGTGGAAGGTGTTATGAAGCAGGTAAATATAGGTTTGCTCGGAGTTGGTACAGTGGGGGGCGGGGTTGCCAAAATATTGCATGACAACGCCGACATTATAAAAAAACGTTTGGGTTTTGATTTGGTGCTCAAAAAAGCCTACTCAAGAAGCATTCATGCGGATAAAGAAATACTTAAAGATGTATTGGTTACAAACTCTTATGAAGAGTTGTTAGAAGATGATATAGACATAGTCGTTGAGCTTATCGGCGGCTATGACTTTGCCAAAGAATTTGTTTTGCAAGCTATAGATAAAAGAAAAAATGTCGTTACAGCAAATAAGGCTCTACTCGCACGCTACGGATTTGAAATTTTTTCCAGGGCATTTCAAAAAAAGGTTGATATCGGCTATGAAGCTGCCGTTGCAGGCGGAATACCAATAATAAAGGCAATCAAGGAATCTCTATCTGCCAATAACATAAAATCCATTAAAGCCATTGTAAATGGCACATGCAATTATATATTGACGGAAATGCTAAAAAATCAGGTTTCGTTTGACAGTGCCCTCAAGGATGCTCAAAACAGGGGTTTCGCAGAAGCTGACCCTACACTTGACATTGAAGGCATAGATTCAGCCCATAAGATGGCTATTTTAAGCTCCATATCGTTCGGCGACAGCATAACAGAAAATGATGTGTTTACAGAAGGCATAAAGGATATAACACTTTTGGATATAAAATTTGCCCTGGAATTTGGATACACAATAAAACTGCTCGGCATAACACGTCTCATTGATGATAAGGTGGATGTCAGGGTTCATCCCACTATGGTTAAAAACAGCGATATACTCGCTAAAACAGATGGTGAATACAATGCTATAAAAGTTCAGTGCGATATGGCTGACGATACTGTTTATATAGGCAAAGGGGCAGGAAGCCTGCCCACCGCAAGCGCTATTGTCGCTGACATGATGGACATTGCAAGAAATATAAAACACAACTCCCATCTGCGCATTCCGCTTATGTCTTTTCCTTTTAATTATGTAAAAAAGAGAGGCATTGCGGATATTAATAATTTAGAAATGGACTACTATTTAAGATTTGCTGTCAAAGACAGTGTAGGTGTGCTTTCCAAAATTTCCGGAGTGCTGGGAGAAAACAACATAAGCATCAAGAGTGTTGTTCAACCAAGCAGAAAAGAAAATTGGGTTCCCCTGATTGTTGTTACACATAAAGCCAGGGAGTATGACATACAAAATGCACTAAAAACTATTCACACTATGGATATCATAAAAGATAAAACATTATTGATAAGGATAGATGATGAGTAAAAAACTATGGGGCGGAAGGTTTTCAAAGCCAACCGACAATTTGATGGAGTCTTTTTCTGAATCCATAAGTTTTGATAAAAAGCTTTATAAATATGATATTTTAGGCTCGATTGCCCATGCGGAAATGCTTGCAAAACAAAATATTATCTCAGAAAAAGATGCAGATACAATAGTAACAAACCTAAGAAAAATAATGCAGATGATAGATAACGGTGAGTTTGAATTTCGCATCGAGGATGAGGATATACATATGAACATAGAACGCAAACTCATAGAGATGGTCGGTAAAGTTGGCGGAAAGCTGCATACGGCAAGAAGCAGAAATGATCAGATTGCACTCGATATCAGGCTGCTCTTAAGGGAAGTAACCATAGAAATTATAGACAAACTCAATGTTTTGCTCAAAGAGATAGTCAAACTTGCAAAGAATAATATAGATATTATTATGCCGGGTTTTACACATATGCAGCACGCTCAGCCGATTCTTTTTTCTCACTATCTTTTAGCCTATTATGAAAAATTTAGACGTGATGCAGAAAGGTTTCACGACAACCTCAAGCGCATAGATGTCATGCCGCTTGGAAGCGGTGCATTGGCAGGAACAAGCTTTCCAATTGACAGGCGTTTTGTAGCTGAAAAACTAAAATTTTCAAAGATTTCCAGAAACTCCATAGACGCTGTTTCGGATAGGGACTTTGCCATAGAATTTTTAAGCAATGTAGCTATTTTTTCTATGCACACATCGCGCTTTGCAGAAGAGATGGTTCTTTTTTCTACATCGGAATTCAACTTTGTAGACCTGCCCGATGAATTCTGCACAGGCTCAAGTATAATGCCACAGAAAAAAAATCCGGATGCTGCGGAGCTTATTCGCGGCAAAACTGCAAGAACATACGGAAATCTTATTCAACTTTTAACGCTTATGAAATCACTGCCTCTATCCTACAACAGGGATATGCAAGAGGATAAAGAATCTCTGTTTGATTCAATTGATACAATACTTGATGTTTTAAACATAATAATAAAATTCTTGCCCAATATAAAGCCAAACAAACAATCTATGGAAAATGCCCTTAAAAACGGCTTTATAACAGCTACGGATCTCGCTGACTATTTGACAAAAAAGGGTATGCCATTCAGGGAAGCCCATAAAGTTGTAGGCAGTATTGTGGCTTATGCGGAAAAAGAAAACAAAAGCCTTGAGGACTTATCGATTAACGAACTCAAAGAGTTCTCCGATTCTATTGAAAGCAATGTTATAGATGTGCTGCACTACAGAAAAGCCGTAAACTCAAGAAAGAGTTACGGCGGAACATCAAGGGATAGTGTGCTTGACATTATAAAAGAGATAGAAAAAGAAGACGCAATTAAAGAGGGCAATACAGTAGAATGCCCAAGATGCGGCTACCCTGTAAAGGTTTATAAAAATCCTATACCTACCGTTGATATCATCATAGAAATTGAAGGTAGAATAGTTCTCATAAGAAGAAAAAATGAGCCATTCGGATGGGCTATACCCGGAGGATTTATTAACTTTGGCGAATCTGCCGAAGATGCTGCGATAAGAGAAGCAAAAGAAGAAACGGGCTTGGACATTGAAATTGTCAAACTTGTGGGTGTATATTCAGATCCAAAAAGAGACCCAAGAACCCATACCATAACAACCGTATTCCATGCAAAAGCCAAAAATAAACCGATTGCAGGCGATGATGCCCTCGAGGCAGACCTGTTTACCGAAGACACAATACCTGAAAGTATAGTATTTGACCATGATAAAATACTAAAAGACTTTTTTAAAAGTGCAGTATAATGATTGAAACTATAGAAGCAAACAACACGAGAGGGCATAAAAAAAAACTTAATATAAATCAACAATGTTTTGAAAATAAGGTTATTCGTATAAAAGACATAGAACTCTACTCCGTAACAAAAAAAATTTTAGATAACAGAAACATATCATCGTATAGGGAGATAAGCAATTTTTTATTCCCCACCCTTTCCAATCTATACAACCCTTTTTTGTTAAAAGATATGGACATAGCCGTTGACAGAATAGTAAGAGCAATATTAAGAAAAGAAAGAATCTTTATTGTAGGAGACTATGATACAGACGGCGTTACCGCTACAAGCTTGATGCTGAAATTCTTTAAAGAAATAGGTTTGAATGCAAACTTTTACATACCCACAAGAGACGACGGCTACGGCTTGAGTTTGGAAGCAATAAAGAGGGCAGTGCAATACAACTCTAAATTAATTATTACTGTAGATAACGGAATAACAAGCCTGGATGAAGTTGAATTTGCCAAAACGGTAGGTATAGATATTATAATTACCGACCACCATGAGCCGCAGGAGAGTATCCCCAACGCACATGCAATAGTAAATCCCAAAAGAAAAGATTCAAATTTCCCTTTTAGAGAACTCTCTGGCGTCGGAGTTGCTTTTAATTTACTTATGGCTCTAAGAAATAAACTCAGAAGTATGAATTTTTTTGAAAACATTCCCCAGCCGAACCTAAAAAAGTATCTCGATCTTGTAGCACTTGGCACACTCGCAGATATAGTGCCACTTATCGATGAGAATCGCATATGTGTTAAATTTGGCTTATCCGCAACAGAACATTCGTGCATAGGTCTTGATTCTCTAAAAAAGGTTTCAGGCATAAATGGTCATTTTACATCAAGAAATATAGGTTTTTCCGTAGCACCGAGAATCAATGCAGCAGGAAGACTCTACGATGCTTCAATGGTAGTAGATATGTTCATGAAAGACGATAGAGAAGAAACAGAAGAAATAGCAAATAGATTGGATGAGATTAACAAAGAAAGAAGAAGGATACAGTCACAGATAGTTGCAGATATTGAAAAAAATATAGACGGCATAAATGACGCAGTTATTGTGGCATCCGGCAGAGATTGGCATAAAGGTGTTATAGGCATAGCTGCAAACACAATCTCACACAAATACTCAAAGCCAGCTATCATTATCAGTAAAATGGACAGTGTCAGCGTGGGAAGCGGAAGAAGCGTGGGCAATATAGACCTGTTCTCAGCCGTTAAGGAAACAGGAGGCATGCTGGAACGTTTCGGGGGACACAAAATGGCTGTGGGCATAACAATAAAAAATGATGTAATCAATAGTTTTAAAGAAAAAATCAATAGCGTTGTCGAAAAAAAATATGGAAAGCAGCAGATTATAGAAGACTACAATATTGACTGTGAGGTTTCCTTAAACGTATTTAACAGGGAGCTTTTAAAAGAAATCTCCAAGCTTGAGCCATTCGGCCATTCCAATAGAGAACCTCTATTTCTCGTTAAACATGTTTTGGCAAAAGACAAAAAACTTATACTTAACAAATATCCAAAATTTCTAATTAGCGATAGCAACACGGATCTGTGGATGATTTCGTTTGATAAGGATATAGATTTAAAAATTGGTTATATATATGATGTCATATTTACGGCAGGCATGAACAACGGTTACATATCATTCTCTATTAAAGATGCCTTTTTATCAAAATTAGGGGGTAGGTGAGTGAAATTATCAGAAAATGCTCTTATAGTACTAAAGAGCAGATATTTACAAAAAAATACAGAGGGAGAAATAATAGAAACTCCAGATGAGCTTATTGATAGGGTATCCAAATTTATAGCATTGGCGGATAAAAGTTATGGCGCATCGGATAAAGAAATTTTAGAAACTCAAGATGTTTTTGCTAAAATGATGAAGAATCTTAAATTTCTGCCAAATACACCTACACTGGTCAATGCAGGAAGACCCTTAGGCCAATTATCCGCATGCTTTGTGCTGCCGGTTGAAGATTCTATGGAAAGTATTTTTGATGCGGTAAAAGCAACGGCTTTAATACATAAATCAGGAGGCGGTACGGGATTTTCGTTTTCCAGATTAAGACCTAAGAACGATATAGTCAGTTCTACAATGGGCATATCAAGCGGCCCTATATCATTTATGAAGGTTTTTGACTGTACAACAGAGGCAATTAAGCAGGGCGGCGTCAGACGCGGCGCAAATATGGGCATACTAAGAATCGACCATCCCGACATCTTAAATTTTATACACTGCAAGGAGTTGGAAGGCTCTATAAACAACTTCAATATATCCATTGCTGTAACGGATAGTTTTTTAGATGCATTGGAAAATGATGACGAGTATGATTTGATAAATCCAAGAAACGGAGAGATAGTCAACAGGCTTAAAGCAAGCTTCGTGTGGGAAGAAATAGCAAAAGGCACACATAAAAATGGCGAGCCAGGCATTGTATTCATAGACAGAATCAACCAACTTCACCCTCTAAGCAAAGAGGTAGGAGAAATAGAGGCAACAAATCCATGCGGAGAGCAGCCCCTTTTGCCATATGAATCATGCAACCTCGGCTCTATCAATCTTGGAAAGTTTATAAATAACGGTGAAATCGATTATGACGATTTAGAAGAAACTGTAGAAACAGCCGTGCATTTTCTTGACAATGTAATAGATATGAACAAATACCCGCTAAAGCTAATAGAGGAAAATACAAAGAAAAATAGAAAAATAGGGCTTGGCGTTATGGGATTTGCCGATATGCTCATAGATTTGGGCATACCCTACGACTCCAAAAAGGCTGTAGATACAGCTGAAGAGGTAATGTCTTTTATACAGAATGTATCAAAAGAAGCATCAAGCAGACTGGCTGAAAAACGGGGCAATTTCCCTAACTATGAATACAGCATCTATGCGAAAGACAAAAAGCCTATGAGAAATGCAACTACAACAACTATAGCTCCAACAGGCTCCATATCTATGATAGCCGACGCATCAAGCGGCATAGAGCCCATATTTGCCTTATCTTATTACAAGCAGGTGCTGGATGGTAAAAGATTGCCATATACATATGAACCCTTATTAAACCTGTTAAAGGATAAAGGCATATACTCAGAAGCTTTGGCTGAAAAAATCATAGACAATAGGGGAAGCTTGAAAAATATAGATGTTATACCGGAAAATATCAAAAAAGTATTTGTTACCGCAATGGATATAACATACAAGGCACATATAGATATTCAAGCGGCATTCCAAAAATATACAGACAATGCCGTTTCCAAAACAATTAATATGGCAAATTCGGCTACATTAAACGATGTAAAAAGTGCCTATTACTATGCATACAAAAAGGGATTAAAGGGCATAACCATATATAGGGACGGCTCAAGAGAGGTTCAGGTGCTCGTTACTCCGAAAAAAGACACATTGGGCAGGATTAAGGGGTTTGTAAGACCAATTACACTAAATGGATTTACGGATAAAGTCAAAACCGCAAGGGGTACGCTATATGTAACCGTAAATGCAATTAATAACGAACCTATAGAAGTTTTTGCCAATATAGGGAAAAGCGGCGGCGATATGTCGGCGCTTTCAGAAGCAATAGGTAGACTCATATCTATAGCCCTACAAAACGGTGTAGATGTCAAAAATATCATAAATACATTGATCAGTATAACGGGCGCTCAACCTATATGGAGTAATGGAAAATTGATTAAATCTGTCCCCGACGCCATTGCTCAAATTTTGAGGGATCATTTCCAATCAAAAGAGGATAAAACGCCAAAATCTACAGCAAAAGTAACCGGTGAGGAATGTCCTGAGTGTGGTTCACCGCTTGAAATAGTAGAGGGATGCGCAGTGTGTAGAAACTGCGGATATTCAAGGTGCGGGTAAGGAGAAAATAATGGAGTTGGAAAAAGAGATTGAAAAACAGCTAAAAATTATAAAGAGAGGGGCAGCCGAAATTATTAGCGAAGGGGAACTGAAAGAAAAAATTGAAAAATCTTTAAAGACTGGCAAACCGCTGAAAATCAAGGCAGGATTTGACCCTACAGCTCCGGATTTGCATTTGGGGCATACGGTATTAATTCAAAAATTAAAGCAATTCCAGGATTTGGGGCATGAGGTCTACTTCTTAATAGGCGATTTTACTGGTATGATCGGAGATCCTACAGGAAAAAATGAAACAAGAAAAGCCTTAACAGAAGAAGAAATTAAAAAAAATGCCCGGACATACAAAAATCAAATCTTCAAGATACTCAGCCAAGACAAAACCCATGTGGTTTATAACTCACAATGGTGTTCAAAGCTCTCAGCAAAGGACTTAATTAAACTTGCTGCGAGCATGACCGTTGCGAGAATGCTTGAAAGGGATGATTTTTCAAAGAGATTTCATTCAAATAAGCCTATATCTATACATGAATTTCTGTATCCCCTTATACAGGGATATGACTCCGTTGCTCTTAATACTGATGTGGAGCTGGGCGGTACTGATCAAAAATTTAACTTGCTTGTTGGAAGGGAATTGCAAAAACAAAACGGTCAAAAACCACAAAGCGTTCTTATGGTACCCATACTCGAGGGCCTGGATGGTGTAAACAAGATGAGCAAATCTCTCGGCAACTATATAGGCATAACAGATGAGCCAAATGATATGTATGGTAAGGTTATGTCTATCTCGGACGAGCTGATGTGGCGATACTATGAACTACTAAGTGATTGTTCTATCGAAGAGATAGAAAATAGAAAGGACAGTGTTGAAAACGGCAGTTTGCACCCGAAAAAAGCAAAAGAAATGCTTGCGCATGAAATAACAGAGAGATTTCACTCTAAAGAAGCAGCAGACAGTGCGGCAAGATACTTTGAAGAAATGTTCAAGAAAAAGGATATACCGAATAATTTAAAAGAGATTAACTATAAAACAGAGGGTAATGTCTGGGTATGCAAGCTGCTAAAAGACATAGGTTTTGTAAAGAGCACATCTGAGGCAAGAAGGATGATTAAGTCCAATGCTGTTTCTATTAATTCAGAAAAAATACAATCGGACTCACTTGAACTTGAGAGAAAAAGAGAGTATATAGTTAAGGTAGGCAAAAAAAAGATAGCAAAAATAAATGTGGAGTAGAAAGTGTTGCTTGTCATAGATATAGGAAATACAAACATTGTTATAGGTGTTTTTTTAAACAATAGATTCCTAAGTTTTCGTCTGAGCACAAATTTAAAAACCACACAGGACGAGTACTGTATTAATTTGTATAATCTATTCAATCTGTATTCAATCAGCGATAAACCCTATGGTGCCATAATATCATCGGTTGTACCGCAGATTACACCGAAAATACACAAAGCCATTCAAACTATCTTTAATATCAAGGCTCTGGAGGTCGGTCCTGGCATAAAAACAGGAATGCCTATAAAGTATGATAACCCGAAAGAAGTAGGTGCAGACAGAATAGTAAATGCAATAGGTGCATATGAGGAATTTAAGAATGCACTAATTATTATAGATTCAGGGACTGCGGTGACATTTGATGTTATAAACAAGAAAGGTGAATATATAGGCGGCGCAATATCTCCAGGCATTCACATCTCGGCTGATGCCCTATCTGAAAAAACAGCCAAGCTACCGAGGGTGCCTATTCAACGTCCAAAAAGCGTTATAGGCAGAACAACCATACAGAGTATTCAATCGGGTCTATTTTACGGATATTTGTCTATGATTGAGGGCATGGTAAAGAGAATAAGAAATGATATGGGAACTGACTGTAAGGTTATTGCAACAGGTGGAGATGGTGCTATGTTTTATAGATATATAGACTTAATAGACTATTACAGACCGCATCTTACGCTGTTTGGATTAAAGGTTATATATGAAAGAAACAAGTAAAATTGCCGTCATAGGTTCTGGAAGCTGGGGAAGCGCTCTATCAAATATGCTTGCATCCAACGGTGTGGACACAACCCTGTATGTAAGAAAAAAAGAACTGTTTGAACAAATTACAAAAAACAGGGAAAATACACTCTATCTACCAAACATCAAGTTAAGCAATAACCTAAAAATAGCGAACAGTATAGAAGAAACATTAAAAGAAAATGAGATTATAATACTGAGTGTTCCTGTAAAATATTTAAGAAATGTGCTAAATACGCTTAAACCATTCGTTAACAACAACCATATATTTATAAGCTCATCAAAAGGCATAGAAAACGGTACATTTTTCAGACCGTCAGAGATTATCAATAACGTTATAGGCATAGAGAATAAACGGTTTGCTGTGATAAGCGGCCCCAATTTTGCAAAAGAGGTTGCAAAGAAGCTGCCGACAGCTACCGTCATAGCCTCCAATAACAACTCACTTATGCGCAGACTGCAGAACATATTCAGTTGCAGATATTTCAGAGCATACGGTTCCAATGATGTAGTAGGCGTTGAAATAGCCGGTGCCCTAAAAAATGTTATAGCAATTGCTGCAGGTTTAAGCGATGGCTTGAATTTTGGCAACAACGCTAAGGCAAGCCTAATCACAAGGGGGCTTGCTGAAATTTCACGATTGGGTTTGTTCTGTGGTGCAAAGAAAGAAACCTTTATGGGGCTTGCCGGAATTGGAGATCTTGTCTTAACATGCACTGGAAATCTAAGCAGAAACAGACATCTCGGCATTGAGCTGTCAAAAAATAAAAAGGCTGACGATATAATCAACTCTATGGTTATGGTAGCAGAAGGCGTAAATACCGCCAAATCTGTATTTCATTGGTCTAAAAAGTACAATGTGGATATGCCGATTTCGCATCAGGTTTATAACATCATATATGAAAATAAAGACCCAAAACAAGCTGCCATAGAATTGATGGAGCGACCGCTTAAAAAAGAAACATAAAATTACAGCATAAAACCAACTGCACAATACTTTTTTTGCAATTTTTACTTTTTTATGTTACTAAAGTAACAAGCAAAAATAAAAGGGGGTATTAAGGCATGGCGGATGAGAAAACCCAGGAAGAATCTCCGAAAAAGAAAGGTAAAGGTAAACTCCTTATCATAATTATAGCCGTAGTTGTTTTGATTGTAGCAATAGTTGCTGTAAAGATGTTTGTTCTAAGTGGCAAAAAAAGTCCATCTGAAAGTAACACTCAGCAACAGCCTATCCATACGACAAATCAGGCAGAAAGCGGTTCTTATGACAATAACAATCTTAAGCCTGTTATTATAGGTCCTATTATAGTCAATCTGGCTGATGCTGGTGGTGACAGATATCTAAAAGCTACATTTGTTCTGCTTGAAACTCATCAAGGCGTTCAAAAAGTAGAAAAAGAAAAAAGCTCCACGGGTTTTTCTTTAGAAAATGCCGTAATAAAGGATACCATAATAAATACAATCTCTGCTAAAACATCGGATGATCTGCTCTCTGTAGCCGGTAAAGAAGAGCTAAAAAATGAGCTCATAAATGCAATTAACAGGTCTGTACATAAAAATCTTGTAAGAAAAATATTCTTTACATCATTTATCATACAATGAACAAAAAGGAAAGATTTGAAAAATACTATGATATTCCCATAAAAATCTTTTTTGATTTGGCTAATGCAAAGGTAAAAATACGAGATCTTTTAACATGGAAAAAAGGGCATATCATAGAAAGTAATAAAATGGCGGGAGAATACATTAATATCAACATAGAAAATCAGCCTCTGGGTTTGGGTGAAGTAATAGTAATAGATAATAAATTCGCTATAAGGATAACAAATATACATACAAAAGAAGATATAATGGAATTAAATGTAAAATGAAAAAAATTTTATTGACAGCCATTATTATGTTTCCATCAATATCCTTTGCCTCTAATTCACAAGATTATTTTGCATATACACTAAAAGCCTTCGGAAGCCTTATCATCGTTATAGCCCTCATGCTATTTGCTATTTATTTTTTAAAGAAAATTAATATATCGTCAAGGTTTAAAAGCGGGCGCATTAATATAACAGATAGACTATACATAGACAATAAACACTCTATAGTTATCGTAAGAATTGACAATAAAACTTTTGCTCTCGGTGTAGGTGAAAATATAAATGTAATAACACAATTGGAAACAAGTGAAGGCAAAAAAGATATTGAAAATAAAAATAGTATTTAACACTGTTTTTATACTTCTGATTTTATTTTTCATAGGAAATATTTATGCAATGGCTGCTTCTATCCCGAACCCCTCCATAAATATAAACCTTGGTGCAACAAACAACCCACCTCAGGTTGCAAATTCCGTAAAACTACTTGTCATACTAACCGTTTTGGCTTTGGCTCCTTCAATACTGATCATGATGACATCTTTTACACGTATAATCGTGGTGCTTGCAATTCTGAGACAGGGCTTGGGAACTCAACAGATGCCTCCCAATCAAATATTAATAGGTATAGCACTATTTCTAACATTCTTTATTATGACGCCGCAGATCAACTCCATATACAACAATGCATACAAACCTTTGGAAAACAACAAGATAGGATTGGAAGATGCCTACTATAGAGCCTCCAAACCGCTAAAAAAATTCATGTTGCAACAGACCCGTCAAAAGGATCTGGCTCTCTTTCTAAGGGTATCAAAGAGTAAAAATCCAAAAAATAGGGAAGACCTATCTATGGGCGTTATCATACCGGCTTTTATCATAAGTGAACTGAAAACAGCGTTTGAGATGGGTTTTATGATATATATACCTTTCCTGATAATCGATATGGTTGTTGCCAGTGTGCTTATGAGCATGGGGATGATGATGCTCCCGCCTATCATGATATCTCTGCCTTTCAAACTGCTCTTATTTGTTTTGGCCGATGGCTGGAATTTGGTAGTTATGTCTCTATTTAAAAGCTTTAAATTGTGAGGTGTAATTAATGGATATATCGACCGTTATATCTTTAGGCAAAAATGCAATGGAGGTTGCCCTACTCCTGTCTATGCCTATACTAATTATCAGTTTAATCGCCGGGCTGGCTGTAAGTATTTTCCAGGCTGTAACCCAAATTCAGGAGATGACATTAACTTTTATACCAAAAATAATAGCAGTGGCCATATCTTTGATTTTTTTGGCTCCATGGATGACAAAGTTGATTGTTAACTATACTACGCAGCTGTACTCCTCCATACCCAACTTAATAAAATAAAAAATATGATTGATCTGCTCAGCTTAAACGGTTCATTATCTGCATTTTTTGTTTTTTTAATTATTTTAATCAGGGTTTCCGCTATCATAGTACTGGCTCCCATTTTTTCATCTGCATATATCCCCGCTCAGATTAAGATAGGTTTTGCGCTTCTTTTTTCTTTGGCACTCTATCCCGTTGTTAAACAATATATCAATATAACTGATTTTTCAGTATTAAATCTTGCATTAATTGCCGCAAAAGAAACCGTCTTATCTGCGGCTTTGGCTTTTTGCGTGCATTTTTTGTGGGCAGGAATAGAACTTGGGGCGCAGCTTGTAGGATTTATGATGGGGTTTTCCATAGCAAATGTTCTAAGCCCCGAAGACAACATGCAAATTTCCATTCTCGCAGAGTTTGAAAGCATTATGGCTATACTAATATTTTTAATTATAGACGGCCATTATGTTTTTATAAGGGCTATGGTTGACAGTTTCAAAATGGTACCCGTTGGCGGTTTTGTCTTAAACCATACTACATTTGACATATTAAATAGACTTGTCTTAATGATGTTTGGCGTAGCTTTTAAAATTTTGGCTCCTGCCATTATAGCTCTAACCATCACCAACATAGTTTTTGGCATAATAGCAAGAACCATGCCTCAGATAAATATTATCATTGTTGCATTTCCTTTAAGTATAGGCATAGGCCTATTCATCCTCGGCGTTTCTTTTAGCTATTCAGCTTATGTTATTGTCAAATACTACAATAGCGTACTTTCATATGTATACTCTCTGCTTGGAGCGTTATAATGGCAGACGAAGAAAAGACCGAGCAGGCGACTCCAAAAAAAAGGCAAGAAGCAAGAGAAAAGGGTCAAGTTGCCAAATCTATCGAGCTAAATACCGCATTCCTTCTGGCAGCAAGTGTTATTTTTTTCTATTTTACCATAGATAGTTTCGGAGATTATTTTAAATACAGCTTTACACATTTTATAGGCTTGGCAAGCCATTATGAAATAACAGTAACAAGCTTTCCTAAATTGGTAAAGGATATTACATATATAATGTTCTCCATGCTTCTTCCCTTCCTGCTTGTTACGCTTTTTGTCTCTCTATTTATAAATGTTGTACAGGTTGGTTTTATGATTTCTTCTAAGGCCATAGAATTGAATTTTGACAAATTAAACCCCGTAAATGGTCTAAAAAATATCTTTTCTATGCGTTCATTTGGAGAGTTGATTAAATCTATACTGAAGGCACTTGTCATCTCATACATATTGTATATGTTTATAAAAAGCAGAATGCATTTATGGTTTAGCCTTATAGACACATCAATCGAGGCTATATTTATTGTCTTGCTTAAAGATATCTTCTTGATAACCGTATACATATTGATTTTTATAGTTTTTATGGCTATCTTGGATTATGTTTTTCAAAAATACAATTTTGAAAAGAGCATTAGAATGAGTCATAGAGAGATAAAAGATGAATATAAACAGATGGAGGGAGACCCGCATATAAAACAGAAGATAAGAAGAATGCAGATGGAGATTGCAAAAAGAAGAATGATGGAGGATGTAAAAAAAGCCGATGTTATCATAACAAATCCAACGCACTACGCAGTTGCCATACAGTATAAAGAAAAAGAGATGAATGCACCCAAGGTTGTAGCAAAAGGTATAAATATGATAGCTCAAAAAATAAAAGAGATAGCAAAAGAAAACAATGTTACTATCGTTGAAAAACCGGAATTGGCAAGAGAACTGTATAAAAAGGTCAATATAGGCAATGTTATTCCCGAAGAACTGTATCAGGCAGTTGCGGAAATTTTGGCATACGTTTACAAAGCTAAAAAAGCAGGGCATGGTTAAAGTTTTTCAGCTTTAATCCGATTTAAAAATGTAAAAGGAGGAAGCTATGAGTATTGGTTCAATGAATGTCCTGGGCTTAGGCAGCGGAATGGACTTGCAGGGCTTGATAGACAAGTTAATCAATGTTGAAAAAAAGCCTATTATAATGAAACAAACGCAAAAAATAGAGTATGAATCATACTATACGGCTTTCGACTCTCTGGAATCTAATGCTACAAAACTATCCAGCGATACAAGCAGTATGCTTACGGACTTAACACTTCAAAATGCCACAGTAAGCGACGAAAGTATGGCGAGTGCTACCGTTACAGGTTCTCCGAATACTGGAATTCACAACATAACAGTCGATACACTTGCAAAGGGTCAAACATGGCTTTCTACAACAAGCGAGTCATCCTTAACAAACAACGTAGTTTCAACCGCAAGCGGCGTCTTTGACTATAAAATAGGCTCAGAAGAATATACAATAAATTTGGATAATAACGCACTTTCTGACACCCCTACAACCCTACAGGAATTCATAGATGCAATAAACAGTAACGGTTCGGGTTTATCGGCTTCTACAGTTTATGATGGCAGCGGATATACGGTTATTCTAAAAACACCGGAGGGCACAACAAACGATCTCACAATAGTTCAAAACGACACAAATCTTACATTTGGCAGCAGTGGAAACCCAAATGAGGCATCGAGCGATGCTTCGCTTACAATTGACGGCGTATCCGTAACATCCCATTCCAATACACTCAGTGATAATATACCTGGACTACAAATAGAATTAAAGGATACGGGAAGTTTTAGTGTTTCGGTTAATACGGATTACAATGCTTTATCCGATGATATGCAGAATATAGTTGATGATTATAATAGTATGATGGACTTTATATCAAAAAATTCTGGCTATGACCAAGACAAAAATGTTGCAGATGCATTTTTCTGCAACCCAACAGTACAATCTATAAGCTCCAAATTAAACAATATATTTATGGGAAAATATGGAGGAGATAGCTCATCTATTTCTTACATGTCGGACCTGGGCGTTGATATTGACGATGCGGGAAAAATGACATTTGATTCTGCAAAATTCTCTCAAACATTAAGCAGTAATTTTGAGGATGCAAAAAAAATGCTGAGCGAAACAACAACCGGTGCAAACGACGGTTTTTTAAACATACTACACGATACATTGTACAACTTAACAACCACAAATGGCGACATTGAACTCGAGAAAGGCTATCTTCAAAACAGAAGTGATAGAATACAGGAACAGATAGATACGATGAACAAGCAGCTCGAACAGGAGAGGACAATGCTCACCATGACGTTTGCGCAAATGGATGAGTATATGGGCACACTAAAAAGTCAAAGCGATTACATGACGCAGGTATTCAACAGTATGAACAAAAAGTAAATGGAGGAAAAGAAATGTCTAACGTAACACTGAACACGATAAATAGTGATGCCTCAACCAAGAACATAGAAACAAATTATACAAAACACAAGCCTTCACCTATAAACTCAGCGGAGCAGACAATACAAAACAAAACAGATGAAACAAAAAATATATCATCTAAAAAATTAGCGAAGATCATTGACAAAATAAACGAAAATGTGAGCATGCTCAATAAAAATATCAAGTTTTCGTACAACGACGCAATTAAATCATTAACGGTAAAGGTTATTGATGCCTCAACAGGCAAGCTAATAAGAGAAATACCGCCTAAAGAGGTTATAAACCTACAAAAAAAACTGTCTGAAATTGTCGGTATAATATTTGATAGTAAGGAGATGAAATAATGACTGCAAACGAAGCTTATAATGTGTATAAGAATGTATTGATTTCCACCACCGTGGACAAGATGAAAATAGTTTCACTGCTCTATGAGGGTGCTTTGGGTTTTGCCAAAAAGGCTTCTGTCGCGATGGAGACCAAAGATGAAGAAACAAAAACGGATAGTTTAAATAGAATAAGAGGGATACTCTTTGCTCTCAGAGACTCATTGGACAGCAGCGCAGACAAGGAAACCGCCGATTATCTTGAAGCTTTATATAATTTTCTTTTAACAAAGACCTTAGAGGCTTTACAAAGCGATAATTATGAGGAATTTGATGTTGTTGTGCGCTATCTGGAAAAAATGTCAGAGATATGGAATAAAGAAGTAATGAAAAAAACGGAGTAGCTTGGTGGTCAAACCGTTCCCTTTGTAATGTTGTTTGTATAGGTATCAATAAAATTGTTTATATCGCTTAAATTTGTATAGTTATTCAATCCTTTAAAAAAGTTAGAAAGTGCATCTTCTTTAAGTTTATCATCTGAAACATTCATATCTGATATACTACCAACACCGTTTACAAATTTATCCAATGTTAAAATTTTTTGACTGCCATCTCCTTCTGTATTCATTATTTTATCCGTTTTATCTACATACTCTTTCTGATACCCCGTTTCATACAGATTCGAGAATGATTTAATCCAGCCGCCTATATCATAATGCAAACTGTTTAATTCATTTGCCTCTACAAACAGATTATTGAATGTTTCAAGGTTATCCTTTTTGAGACTACTTAGAGAGTTTTTAAATTTTGCAAGTTCCGTGCCATCCGATGTTTTGGATAGGCTTATTATTATATTTCTTGCACCTTTAAGAGCCTCTTCTCTCTTTTTTTCGTCATCTATGTTTTTTAAATCGTTATATATATTGTTTAGAGATTGTCCGAAGGTTGATATATTGACATAATTTGAATATTTGTTGCTCAATTGCTCTATTAAGCCACTCTTTTGAGCACTGTTTTGATAACTGAATAGAAAATTTGCATAATTAATACCATTAATGTACATCTCACACCTCTTTTCATAAATAATCCTTTTTTTAACAAAATTCAAGCAAAATGTATATTTTTTACCCTTTAAGAGACCACTGCAGAATAGCTCAATAACAATGTAATACCGTTTCTTATCAAACTCTTTCAACTCAAGGTATGTGTATGTGTATGTGTGAGTGTAAGTGTGTGGTTTTGGGTGCGGGGTAATTAGGTTATCTACCCAGCACCCATTTTCGCAAAAAACAAAAAACTGTATTTTAAATAAAGCTTAATTTAATTATTAGGTAAAATAAGGCAATTTTGTGCCTTAGTGAGACCACTGCAGAAGTATATAGTTTCTTA
>CAZFWO010000010.1:0-19805 GCA_964522785.1 uncultured Desulfurellales bacterium | reverse complement strand
CATAGAGCATCCATCCCTACTCTTTTGTATAGGAATAATTATACCTATGATATTGCTTTAAGAGACCACTGCACAGCGATAGAATTATACTCTTGCAAAATTTCTTATCAAGATTCTCTCAACTCAGAATGAATTTTTTAACGATGACCCAGCACCTATTTTTATAAAAAACTTTTATTCTCTTGAAAACTTTATCCACGAAAATAGGTGCTGGACTCAAAACTCGCCGAAACGACTCAAACAGTTGAGATTTTTCCTTATCAGGAACATTAAAATTCATCTAAAATTCATATTCGTTTCGAGAACTTGATAAGAAATATGAGTTATGCAGTGGTCTCTTTATAGCAAGCTTAAATTGTTGATATAATGCTATTTATAGAATTTAGATGTATTTATAGGTATAATTTTCGGGAAGGGAGGTTATAGACCTTTTAAAAAGTTCGTGCACAAAATCGGAATCGATGGTAATATCATACTGAGCCATCTTGTCCCCTCCTTGGGTAAGAATTTTGCTCTATTCATTCTATCCATGAGGGGCGAGGTGGCTCAAGAGAATTTACACAATTATATGGAATTGATCTTTCAAGAGCTTGATAAGAAACTATGCGTTGAGCAGTGGTCTCATGGTTTCAATATATTTTTATATTGATTCTTTGTTTGCGTTTTTTTGTTTTTTAAGTATAACACTTTGAAGGGTTAAAATGGTTAAAGCTTTGTCATTGATGGGTCAGTTGGGTTATGGATACCATAAAGATTCTTTTTTGTCTGCATTAGAAGAAAATGTTGATTTTATAGGCGTTGATGCGGGTTCAATAGATTCTGGACCATACTTTCTTGGTAGCGGTAAGATGAAAGCAAATTACGATGCTACAAGAAACGATTTGGAATTTCCTCTCAAGAAAGCGATTGAAATGAACATTCCTTTTATCGTAGGTTCAGCCGGTTATGCAGGAGGTAATGTTCACCTGGAGCAGATGGTTAGTATTGTTAAAGACATAGTTAACGACAGTAATTTACACTTCAAAATGGCTGTTATACATTCGGAATTCGATAAGGAATTTATAAAGAGTGAATTAAGAAAAGGCAATATTGAAAGCTATGAAGGCAATAGAGAACTGACAGTTGAGGATATTGATAAGACAACAAGGATTGTAGGCCAAATGGGCGTTGAAAAGTTTATGGAGGCTTTGAACAATAATTGTAATGTAGTTTTGGCTGGAAGGGCTACAGATGCGTCAATCTACGCTGCATACCCGCTACTTGAGGGCTGTAAACCGGAACTTTGTTGGCATATGGCAAAGATTATAGAGTGCGGTGCGCTATGTGCAAAACCCGCGAGTCCTTCAGATGCTCTGATTGGCATGATTGACAATGACTGCTTTTATTTAAGGCCGCCTAACAAAAACAGAAAATGCACAGCACAGTCGGCTATGGCCCACACACTCTATGAAAACACAGACCCGTTTATTATAGAGGAACCAGACGGAACATTGCTGCTCAAAAACGCAAAGTATGAACAATCAGATGAAAGAACGGTCAAGATATATGGCGCTGAGTGGATAAAGAGAGAAAAGACAACGATAAAGCTTGAAGGGGCAAAGCTTGCCGGGTATAGAACAATAGCTATAGCGGGAGTGAGAGATCCTTTAATGATTAAACAGATTGAGAAAATTACAGAAGATATAAAACAAGAAATAAGAAAAAACTTTAGCGATGATTTTAAAGTAAATTTCAGGTTGTACGGCAAAGACGGTGTTTTAGGCGATATGGAATTTTTAGATAACCCTTATGAAATAGGCATTATTGTAGATGTTGTTGCAGGCAGCCAATCTTTGGCGCATAGAATATGCTCAATAGCAAAATCAAATCTTCAACACTATGACTATGAAGGAAGAACGGCAACGGGAGCAAATGTTGCATTTCCATATTCCCCAGCTGAATTTGATTTGGGCGAAGTTTATGAATTCAGTATATATCATATCTTGAATACGGATGGCGTGAATGATCATTTTAAGATTGAGGAGGTGGAATTTTGAAACTTGAGGATATGGTATATGTTTTAAGGAGTAAAAATGCCGGTGTTTGGCATATAACTATAGATATCATATTTAAAAGTAAGGAATACTATGAAATAGCAAGAAAAAAACTCAATAAAGATATATTTAAAGCGATATATAAGAGGGAGAGTATTAGATATTTTGAGTGCGATAGCATAAATACAATTAAGGTAACATTTTTGAGAAATGAAGCAGCGGGAAGTGTAAATGACAGGGATTGCCTTGGTGCCTTACAATATATACCCTTACTCGGTATTGAGATATAGTGATATACTTTGAGATTACTATACAGTGTGCGATGGTCTCTTAATAAATTTTAAGAGGATGAAAATTGTGAGAAGTGTAAAGATAGTTATTTTGATTGCATTGATTTTGTTGCTTCCTAAGGTAGTTTTTGCAAAACCTATAAAAATATTTATGGTGCAAAGTTATTCAGAGATTGATTTATGCGGTGTTCCTCAACTTAGGGGGGCTATGGATACTCTAAAAAGGGCAGGTTTTAATAAAAACAATGCTGTATTTTATACATTTTTTATGCGTACAAAAACATTATATACAACAAGAAAGCAGATGGATAGAATAGCTGATAAAGCATATAATCAAATTATTAGTGTAAAACCTGATATTGTATTTTTATTTGACGATAATGCATTTAGAGAACTTGCACCTAAGCTTATCAATACGCATTGCATTGTGGTTTTTTCTGGCATTAATGTATTGCCTGAAGATTACAATAAAACCTTGCACTTTATAGATAAAAACAGATACCCTATTGCAAATATAACCGGTGTATATGAAAAACTTCATGTAGAAGACAGTATTAAGTTTGTACAGACGGTACTTAATAAAAAAGGCAATGTGACAATTATTTCTTCAGCGGATAGAGTAGGTAAAATTATTACAAAACAGATACAATTTGAACTAAATGGTACGCCGTTTGCTAATATGTATAAAGTTATATGGGTAAAAACAACAGAGGAGTATAAAAGGGCGCTTGAAAATATTAATGACGACAATAGTACAATGGCTTATATTTTAAACACTCAATCGTTAACTGACAACAATACTAAGAAGATAGGTATGCCTACAGCTATACCCATAGCCCTTCAAATAGCAAAAAAACCTGATATAATTATAAATTCTACCTATTGTAAGTTTGGTTTATTTGGCGGTGTTGCTCTGAATTTTTACGCTATGGGTTCCCAGGCTGCAGAGATGGCAATAAAGATTTTACAGCACGTATCCGTAAAAGATATAAGAATAGAAGATGCAGAAAAAACAAACATTGTAATCAATGCAGCAAGAGCGGAATATCTCAAAATTAAAATACCTATATCTATATTAAATTCAATAAATGAAATCTATTAAAGTACTTAATAAAAATCTTATAATATCCGTGTCAGTATTTGTAATACTGTTGATTATATCTCTCTTTATGTATAGAACGTTAAAGATAATACATGCAAGAACAGATCAGATAACAAAAGAAGATCTTTTATCGGAAGCTAAAGCTACAAGCAGGAACTTAATGATATTTCTTACTGAGAACAAAGCTCTGCTCGACAAGACATTTGTAGGAGTAGTTGAAGATAAGTTTAAGTTATTGTCTTTTTGTAATCAATATATATCTTTTGCACCAAAAAAATATATAAAAAGTATATATTTTGTGACTCATAGTAAAAATGTTTTGTTTATATATCCGCATATATCGGATATATATATACCGATAAATATTTTGAAAAATCCTCAAACTATAAATAAAAATATAAAAATTGCACAAATAGAAGGGGGAAGCCTGTATTTTAACAGCGAGATATTGGATAAGAACTTAAATCGGACAATGGGTTTAATGCTTATAAAACCAATATTCTCAAACAGTATGGTTTATTTAGGCAGCATAGTTGAAAACATAGATATACAGGCAAAACTTTCGAATATATTTCTATATTTAAATGATTATTCTGTTGATGTCAGCAGTATAAAACCAAAAGATGAAGAAGCAAACAGTTATGTAAGTGCTGTTTTGCCGATAAATATAGACAAAGTTAACTTTTACATTAAAATTAGGCATAGTAGCCATTTAAAGAATGCTATTTTTAAAAACATAAAGAGTGTTATTCTGAATCTCTTATTATTGATTGTTATATCCTTTATTATGTTGTTATCGGCTATAATAATCCTTGCACAAAAGGAAAAGAGGGAAACAGAACAGCGCATAATTCTACAAAGGATAAATAAAAGAATAAAAATGATTGAAGAAACGATAAATATACAGGAGGAATACACATCAGAAAGCAACATAAAAAAACTGCTGACAATGGTAAATGATGTATTTGAGGGAGATCTGTCGGGTATTTTTCTAAAAGATAGCAAGATGAACTACACTTTTAACGGAGAGCATATTAAATATGAGGACTATATATCAATGAAGGGTTCGGCAAGTGCTTATGTTTGGGATAAAAAGAAAGGCATAATAATAAACGATTTTAGAAAAGCGCAATTCATAGATGATGAGGTAAAAAAAAGAACAAATGTGAAGTCTTCTATCTGTGCTTTGATATCTTTTAAAAAACATTATTACGGTGTTGTTTGTGCAGGAAATTCGAAAAGGTCTAATGCATTTAGGCAAGAGGATTTTAATTTTTTAAAGTTAATAGCACATAATATAGCAGCCAATGTATATTATTCATCTTTATCAAAGAATATTACCGAAACGCTTCTCAATGCTATTGAGGCAAGGGATAGTTATACTGAGGGGCATTCAAGAAGGGTAGGAGAGTATGCACGTTTTATATCAAAAATATTGGGATTTGATGAAGAATTTCAAAGAAGCATATTTATAGCAGGATTGTTTCACGATGTCGGCAAGGTTGGTATACCGGATATTATACTTCTAAAACCTACAAAACTATCTCCGAATGAGTATGAAATAATGAAGATGCACCCTGTTTTTTCGTATGAAATCTTAAGAAATATAGAATCATTACAATCTGTGATGGGTGGTATAAGGGGGCATCATGAAAGGTGGGACGGTAGGGGTTATCCAGATGGACTTAGGGGTGAAAATATACCTATTACTGCCAGAATACTTGCTATAGCCGATTCATTTGATGCCATAACAACTTCTCGCCCATATAAGAGCGCCATGATTTTGGCTCAGACAAAAAAAGAGTTATTGGATAATGCATCCACGCAATTTGACCCTGAGATAATAGAAAGAATTATGCCACATATAGAGGAGATGTATAATCTTGGAAAATCTCTTCGTTTAGATAAACGGCATCTTTTCCCGGAATATATAGAAAATGCAAGGAAGAGCATATTTTACACAGATTGGTTTACAGGACTTATGACAATGGAAAGGCTTGAAAATACAATTAGAGAATTAATAGTTCAAAATATAGAATTTTCACTTTGTCGTATGGATATAGTGAATTTTGTAAATATAAAATATAGGCTTAAATTGGGTAAAAGAGAAGCTTCTGAGATAATACTTAAAATGGCAAATATAATGAGAAAAAATATAGGTGAGGATGTAGCAAGAACCCCTGAGGATATTTTTACTTTTGTTATTAAAGGCACTCTAAACCCTTTTGAATTTATAAATCAGGTAGCCTCAGAAGTAGAATCAGAATTAAAACTTCCAATTAGGTCTGCTTGTGTACTGTATCCGAAGGATGGCAGTAATGTGAATGAATTGATGTATAGGCTCAATATAAGGTGGAAAGAATCAGTTTGCAAACTTACAAATCAAACCACATTAAACATATAGCTACCACTGCACAATATATAAGTTTCTATCAAACTCTTTCAACTTAAGGTAAGTGTAAGTGTCGTAGGTACGGGGTTTTGGGTATTGGGTTTTGGGTGCGGGGTAATTAGGTTGTCTAAAATTCATATTCGTTTCGAGAACTTGATAAGAAATATGGATTACGCAGTGGTCTCTTTATAATATAAAGATGGGTTATTTTAATTTGTAGTGTGTATTGTTGTGTTTTATCGGCAGTTTTTAATCCAGTCTGTTTACTTATTATAGATTATAGTTTATAATAATTTTATTTAGAAAGGATATTTTATGTATAAGGTTGAAATTGATGGTTTTGTTCATAACGGTAAAGGCGTAGGAAGGATAAACGGTAAAATTGTTTTTGTTGAATGTGCCCTGCCCGGTGAAATAGTTAATGTTAGAACGGTTAAAGAGAAAAAGGATTATATATCTGCTGAAATTGTAGATATAGAGAGTCGTTCACAATATAGAATAGAGCCAAAGTGCCCATACTATGGCGCGTGTGGCGGATGCAATCTTCAACATGTTCAGTATGAATACCAACTTGAGCTGAAAAAGGGTGTGTTGAAAAACGTATTAAAAAGAATAGCAAAAATAGAAACAGATGATATAGAAACTGTTGCTTCGGATAGAGTTTTTAATTACAGAAGGCGCATGA
Organism: uncultured Desulfurellales bacterium; assembly: GCA_964522785.1. Classification (GTDB taxonomy): domain Bacteria; phylum Campylobacterota_A; class Desulfurellia; order Desulfurellales; family Hippeaceae; genus S144-51. The sequence goes on along the minus strand of CAZFWO010000010.1, from coordinate 13,303 downwards.
AATTCCAATGCAAGGAAAAACAATGGGGGCTGTTTAAAAGGTACAGCAGAGAATTTATTGGCGTGCACGGGTGTGCTATTGCAGATGAAAGAATAAATGAATATATAAAAACAACAGAATGTCATAGTATGGAGATTATTGTAAGCGACAACGGCAATATAAATCAAAAAAATATGGTATTGGACCTATCAAGCATTAAAGATGGAATGTATATAACCTATAGAAACAGTTCTTTTGTTCAGGTAAACAGAGAAATAAACCTAAAAATCATAAAAACGCTTATAGGTGAAATTATACAGGATGGTATAGAGAATGTGTTTGATTTTTTCGGTGGTATAGGCAATTTTTCCATTCCACTTGCAGCAATGGGCGTCAATGTGTCAAATTTTGAAATAGACAAAAAAGCTATTGATTCATTTTTAAAGAATGTAAAGAGACTCGGTCTGGAAAACAGGGCAAAAGCCTTTAGAAAAGATCTGAGCAAAAATTTTGATTTTGAATATAAGTTTCCTGAATGTGTAGTGCTTGACCCACCGCGTAGTGGTGCAAAAAGTGTTGTCCGATACATATTAAAACATAAACCCGACTCTGTGTTTTATATCTCCTGCGAGCCTTCAACATTGGCAAGGGATTTAAAAATACTGAAAAAGGATTATCTTATAAAGAAAATAGTTTTGTTCGATATGTTTCCCCAAACTTACCATTTTGAAACTTTTGTTAAATTAGGAAAAAGGAGTCACTTAATTTGAATGAAAAAAGGTTGCCTATTATCATATTTATATTACCCATAGCTGCAGTAGTTACAACTGTTGTTATATTTTTGTTTACTTATTGCATACAACAAACGCAAATCATGAAAGATGTTTCTAACAACATAAGAAATTTGTATGTAAAACAGATTACAAATACTGAAATCAAAAAAATCAATTCATCATTCGATATCTTGATATATAACTGTAATGATTTAGATAGTACTTTAAAGGATGAGCTAAAAATGAGAGTCGATACGGTCTACGATATAATGATGGATATCTATAAAAATAATCAAGACTTGCCAAAATACAAGGTAGTCAAAGTAATCAAAGATGCTATAAGGTCAATAAGGTACGCTCAAGGCTTGGGCTACTTCTTTATCTATTCTATGGATGGTGTTAATATCCTGCTACCACCTGATAGCTCAGCCGAGGGTAAAAACTTTATAAATTTCAAGGATGCTCACGGTCATTATCCCATAAGAGAAGCAATAAAGATAGTAAAGAAAAATAAAAGCGGATACCTTGAGTGGTATTGGAGCAGACCACATAAAGCAAAGTATAATTTAAAGAACTCCAAAATGTATAGAAAAATTGGCTATATTAGATATTTTGAACCATTGAATTGGTTTGTTGGCACAGGTTTGTATGTTGATGACGAAATAGAGTATATAAAAAAGGAATTTATTGATGCATATATAAAAGAGAGAAAGAAAAACGGTGAGTATTTTATGGCTTTGGATTTTTTGTGGAGTGGGAAGGCTAAAGTGCTCGGCAGTTCTATCCACATAAAAACAGAATATGTAGATAAAAATTTCATTGATGGAAATGGAAAGAAATATATGGATAAAATTTTTGAAGACATATATAGGGGTAAATTTGAGCACCTTATACAATATTCCAATAGTTTAAATCGAGAATCCTATATCTATTTTAGATTCTATAAAGATATTAATCTTTTGCTGATTAGTAGAATTGATATTGAAGACATGGAAAGTATTATATCTTCAGTGAAGTCCCAATATGCAACTATTTTTCAAAGGTACATGAAAGACATTTTTATTGTATCTGTTATCTTGACGTTGATAATAAGCGGTGTTTTTTTTGTTGTTTCAAAAATGATAAGCAAGATATTCTTCAAATATCAATACGAAGTAAGAAAAAGAGAGGAAAAACTTCAAAATCTTGCCTCATACGATGAATTGACAGGTATATATAACAGAAGAAAATTTTATGAAATCCTGGATTATGAAATGAATATGGTAAAGCGGTATAATCAGAAACTTTCTTTAATTATGTTTGATTTGGATTATTTTAAAAATGTCAACGATAGGTACGGCCATAATGTCGGCGATAAGGTTTTGAGGATTATTGCAAAATCCATTAGAAGAAATATACGCTTAACAGATACATTCGCAAGATGGGGCGGTGAAGAGTTTTTTATAATTTTGCCAAAGACACCTATCAAAGAAGCCGCAGCAATAGCTGAGCATTTAAGAAAGATAATAGAAAATATAAGGTTTGGCAGGGTCTGTAGGATTACATGCTCATTTGGCGTTACCTATTTTAGGAACGGTGATACAAGGGATAGTTTTGTAAACAGAGCGGATAAAGCTATGTATAAAGCTAAAACAAAAGGTAGAAACAGGGTTGAATATCTATGAGACCACTGCATAGCAATAAAATGATACTCTTACAATTTCTTATCAACCCGTCACCTATTTTCGTAAAAAACTTTATACACGAAAATAGGTGCTTAGGCTCAAAACTCGTCGATTCCTCACTTACCATCTGCTCCTTTCGCAAAAACAAAAAACTGTATTTTAAATAAAGCTTAATTTAAGTATTAGGTAAAATAAGGTAATCTTGTGCTTAGTATGCTTAATGAGCAATGTCCTTCCCCGTCACCTATTCTCAAAGATAATGTTTTAAGAATATAAAAAGCTCATTTGCAAAAAACTATAAAAATATGCAGTTTTTTAAAATAGAATAGGTGACGGGTTACTTTCTTTATTTGCTCATTAAGCATACTAAGCACTTTTTGCGTAATGTCGGTTACCATAAAGAAAATAACAGCAGGTTTGTGAAAGATAGGCTCAAACAGTTGAGTCCAGCACCTATTTTCGCAAAAACTTTTATTTTATTAAGAACTTTATCCACAAAAATAGGTGCTTAGGTCTATTCGTTTCGAGAACTTGATAAGAAATATGGATTACGCAGTGGTCTCTCTATAGATTTTTCTTGTAAATAACATCGCTAAAATTATATAAACTAACAGCCAAAATTGATGGAGGTAAAAAATGAAAAAATATTTTTATGCAATAACCGTAATAGGAAAAGATAAACCGGGAATTGTAGCTGCTGTTGCAAAAGTCTTATATGAACAAGGATTTAGCATAGAGGATTCTTCGTCAACACTCTTAAAAGATCAGTTTTCTATGATCTTGATTGTCTCCATAGGTGAAAAGATGGGTATTATAGAGCTGAAAAAAGCTTTTTACAAAGTCAGATCAGATTTGAATATGAGTGTTTCTATCAGAAGAATAGAGCCTGAAGAGCTAAAAGAACTTGAAAATAAGAAAGAGGAAAATCTGTTTATGGTCTCTGTTTATGGCTCTGATAAACCTGGTATTGTTTATGGAGTGTCTGAGCTGTTTGCAGAGAACAATATTAATATAATAGATTTGAGAACGAGGGTTACAAAGGCTGAAAAACCGTTGTATGTCATGATAATGGAGATAGATGTGCCCAACTCTATTGACGAAAATTATTTAAATAAACTACTTGAGGAAACGTGCAAAAATCTGAAAGTGGATTACTCTGTAAGAAGAGTAGAAACATATGAGTTATAGGAGATCTGTGTAATGTCAGTTAAAGATATAGTTATATATCCTGATGCGAGACTCAAAGAGACTTGCAAGAAGATAGAAGATATAGATGCCAACATAATAGAAAAAGCAAAGAATTTGCTTGAGACGATGAGATTTTATTCACACTCTGTAGGTATAGCTGCACCGCAGATAGGGGAATTGGTAAGAATAATAGCGATAAACGCTTCAAAGGTTAAAAAAGGGCAGAAAGTTAATCATGGAGAGATTGTTATGCTAAATCCCGAGATACTCAACTGGCAGAGTATAATCAAAACAAGGGAAGGATGTATGAGTGTTCCCGACTATACGGGAAATGTAAACAGGGCAAGAAAAGTTACGGTAAAGTATGTAGATTTGGACGGAAAGGAACAACAATTTGATACAGAGGGTTTTGAGGCTGTTATTTTGCAGCATGAGATTGACCATCTGGACGGTATACTTTTTATAGACAGGATTATCTCCAAGAATACAGACCTTTTCAGGCGCAAAAACTACAGATAATGGGCAGGCTTTTTAAATTAAAAAGCAATTATCAACCCTCAGGTGACCAGCCAAAGGTTATAAAAGAACTTCTAAAGAATATATCGGACAATATTCAATATCAAACGTTGCTTGGTGTTACGGGAAGTGGAAAAACCTTTACTGTGGCGAACATAATCGACAAAATAGAAAAGCCTGTTTTAATCATATCTCACAATAAAACACTTGCCGCACAGCTCTACAATGAGTTTTCATACTTTTTCCCGGACAATGCAGTTGAATATTTTATCAGCTACTATGACTACTACCAGCCCGAAGCCTATGTTCCAAGAACGGATACATATATAGCAAAGGATTCATCCATAAATGACGAAATAGATAGGTTAAAGCAAAAAACAACAATGAGTCTTTTAACAAGAAGGGATGTTATCGTTGTTGCAAGTGTTTCATGTATTTACGGCCTTGGTGAAAAGGAAGAGTATGCATCCATGTCTTTCAATATATCTGTTGGTGACAACCTAACGAGAAAAGATATATTAAGTCGCTTTGTAGAGCTTTTATATAACAGAAATGATATAGATTTTGATAGAGGAACATTCAGGGTTAGAGGCGATATTATAGACATATACCCGTCATATATGAGAAATTTAGCAATTAGAATAGAACTGTTTGATGATGTTGTAGATAGGATTATTCTTTTTGACCCTGTAAGTTCAAGAATTATAGAAGAAAAGGAAAGCGTAGTTATTTTTCCGGCAAATCAATATATATCGAGTAAAACAAGAAGAGAAAGGGCTATAGAAACCATAAAAAGGGAATTAAAAGAGAGGGTTGAATTTTTTAAAAGAAATGGAAAGTTGATAGAGGCGCAAAGGGTTGAGGAAAGGGTGAATTTTGACATAGAAATGATAGAACAGGTCGGTACATGCTCAGGTATTGAAAACTATTCAAGACATTTTTCAAATAGAAAGCCGGGAGAAGCACCTTCCACATTAATAGACTATTTTGGTGATGATTTTTTAACTGTAATAGATGAGTCACATGTAACCGTGCCGCAACTTAAGGGTATGTATAGAGGGGATAGATCGAGAAAACAGACGCTTGTTGATTATGGTTTCAGACTGCCGAGCGCAATGGATAATAGACCTTTAATGTTTGAAGAACTTCAAGAAAAATGGAAGCAGGTTATTTTTGTATCTGCAACGCCTGCGGAATTTGAAACTGAGTTGTCAAAGTCGCACATCGTTGAACAAATTGTAAGGCCCACGGGCTTGATGGAACCGCCAATAGTTATCAAACCTATGGATGGTGCTGTTGATGATTTATATGGTGAAATAAAAAAAACTGCACAACAAGGCTATAAAGTGCTTGTTACGACGCTGACAAAAAGGATGGCTGAAGATTTGAGTGAATACTATAACAATCTCGGCTTGAGAACGAAGTATATGCACTCAGAACTCAATGCTATTGAGCGCTCAAAGGTTATAAGCGATTTGAGAAATAATATTTTTGACTGTATCATCGGTGTAAATCTCCTAAGAGAGGGGCTTGATATACCAGAGGTTGCACTTGTTGCCATACTTGATGCAGATAAAGAGGGTTTTTTAAGGAGCAGAACAAGCCTTATACAAACATCGGGCAGGGCTGCAAGGAATGTAGATTCACATGTTATATTCTATGCAAACAAAATGACAGATTCAATGAAGGCTGCAATCGATGAAATTGAAAGAAGAAGAAAATTGCAGAGCAAATATAATGAAGAACACAACATAACGCCTGTGAGCATCACAAAATCAAAAGACAATAAGATGCTCGAGATGTGTAACCTTGATTATATGAAACAACTTGAAGATGCAGATGAGTCTATAGATAAGAAAGAGATACCAAAAACAATAAGGCTTATAAGAGAAAAAATGAAAAAATCGGTTAAGAATATGGATTTTGAAAGCGCTATAAAGTATAGAGATGAAATAGAAAAGCTCAAAAAACTTGACCTTGAGGTTTAAAACATTATTATTTACGGAACTTTAAGGTCTAATGGAGGGACAATGCTTGTTTTAGAGAATATAAAATACTCCAGAAATTCAAATGACATTATTCAGGGTGTGTCTATGAAGTTTGAAGATGGTGGTGTTTACGGTATAGTTGGTAATAATGGAGTGGGTAAATCTACTATTGGGTATATAGTTATGGGTTTAAGCGACTATAAACTTGATGAGGGCAGAATTATTCTGGATAGTGAGGATATAACAAAGTTGTCTTTAACGGATAGGGCAAAAAAGGGCATATCGCTTCTATGGCAAGAGCCTGCACGTTTTGAGGGTATAACCGTTAAAAACTATTTGACGCTAAACAAAAAAATACCACTTAGTGAGGTTGAAGAAGCGCTCACTTTAGTGAACCTTGAACCGGATAAGTATTTAAACAGGATGGTAGATAAAAAATTGTCCGGCGGCGAGAGAAAAAAGGTTGAACTTGCAAGTTGTATTTTATTGAAACCGAAATATTTGATAATGGATGAGCCTGATTCCGGCATAGATATAATGAGTCTCGATATGATTGTCAAAATTATCGATTATTTAAAAGAAAAGGGTATTGGTTTGATAGTTATAACGCACAGGAAAGAGATAGCAAAGCAGTGTGAGTATTCATATCTGATCTGTGCTGGTAAGGTATTTCTTGAGGGTAAAAGCGATAAGATTATAGAGTACTATGAAAAAGCATGTGATACATGCGGGCACATAAATTATGCGGAGGAAGGCTGATGGATATAGTAAAGGGTTATGAAGAAGAGTTTAATCAGCTTGTTGATATATATGAAAAAAATACTGAAGATAAGAGTTTGAGAAATCCGTCTGTTGCCACAATAATAGTCAGCGGCAATAGGGTTGTTGGTTTAAATAGTGTTCAGGGTATGCATATAAATTCAAAGGTAAGAAGTGACGGTCTTGTTATGATAGATGTTGAAATAGATGACAATACGGTTATCCCCATACCTGTTCATCTATGTACGGGGTTTTTGGAAAAAACAGGCGAGCAGGTGCTGAAATTTAACTATATAATAGGAAGTAATGTTAAAGTGAAGTTTAAATCTCACTGTATTTTGACAAAGGTTGAAAAACTGCATCATTATATGGAAAGCGACATGTATATAGGTAAAAATTCACATGTTACATACGATGACGAGCATTTTCACGATGAGAACGGAGGAGTTTTCGTTGAAGCTATAACGAAAGCAAAGGTCGATGACAATGCATATTTTGCTATCAAGTTTTATGAGACGAAGACGAGGGTAGGAAGAATTAATGTTGAGACGAATGTAGAGCTTAAAGATGGTGCAAAGGTTAACTTAGAGAGCAAGATATACGGAAAAGAGGATGATATAATAGATATAAAGGAAATATTAAGATTGAACGGCAAAGATTCTTCGGGTATTGCAACATCTACCGTTTTTGCTACAGATAGAACAAAAGCACATGTTATAAATGAGGCATACGGCAATGGAACCTATTCAAAGGGTCATATTGAGTGTAATGAGATAGTAAAAGGGGAGGATGTTTCCGTTTCTACTATACCTATTTTGAAGGTAAACAACGAAAAAGCGGAACTTACACATGAAGCAAGTGTGGGAAGAATTAAGCAGGACCAGCTTGAAACACTTATGGCAAAGGGGCTGACGGAGGATGAAGCTGCAGAGTTTATAGTAAACGGACTTTTAAGTTAATAATGCTTAAAATAATAATTTTAATTATTATATTGTTTATATTTATAACCGTATATTCTTTTAAAAAAAAGATAGACGGGATTTTGGATAGTATTTTTCCGTCAAAAAATGTTCATAAATCTAAAGATGATTTGGAAGAACTTGTTCAATGCCAAAATTGTGGCGTTTATATACCAAAATCAAGCGCTATAAAAAAGATACGTCTAAGGGGGGATGATCTGTACTTTTGCTCACAAAAATGCAAAGAGGAATATAAAAAAAGAAAAAAATGATTTTTCTTATACTTTCAGCTATTCTTTTGAGTGTGTCTACACCTATTTCAATAGCCCTTGATAATGTTGCCATAGGTATTGGCCTTTTAGGCTTAATATTGATATATAAAAGAATTAGGCTAAACAACATGGATTATATCGTATTGGGTGTTTCAGCTACTGGGTTTATTTCTTCTGTTTTATCTGTAAATCCTTTGCTGAGCCTAAAAAATAGCCATTATTTATGGCATTTTATTCCCTATTTCATAGCCTCAAGGGTAAAAAGAGAAAAAGTATATGTGTTAATTAATATTTTGGGACTGTTTGGCATTATAGCTTCTTTTGGCGTTATACTGCATGCATTTACCGGTGTGAAGCCAACCCATATGTTAGGTTTTGGCAATATACATGTTTTGTCACAGCCAATAAGAGCCTCGGGATTTTTCAGCACCCCCTTAACAACAGCCGGCATTGTTGCGCCTATAATGTTCATATTTTTTGGAATTATGTTGTTTGAAAAAAACTTAAAATTGAGAATATACTCTTTCTCTGTTTTTGTTTTTATGTTCTTTGCTTTAATATTAACATCTACTCGTTCTTATTGGCTGGGTTCTGTTGTTGCCGTTGTACTACTGCCCTTTATATACATAAAAAGCAAGAAAGCTAAATTGTTTTCTTTCGGTAGTATTTTGATTGTAATATTGATGTATGTGTTTGTGCCTAAGGTTCATGATAGGGTTCAGACTGCTATTCATTACAAAAAGGATGTATCAGCTATGGATAGAATAGCTTTGTGGGAAGCTGGTATTGATCTTTATAAAAATTACGATATAAAAAATAAACTTATTGGTTGCGGAAGCGGAAATGTTTATTACTATCTAAAGCCCTATCTGATAAAACATGTAAAGAAAATATTCGGTGATAAGAATGTAGATTCACACCTTTTTAGTGCTTTACATAACGAATATCTTCAAATATTGATAAAATGGGGTATTATAGGCCTGATTGTGTGGCTATTTTTATGGATATATGTGCTGTATAGAAATGTAATATTTATTCTAAGAACAGAAAATGATTTTTATAGAGCTTTTATAGTCGGTGTAACAATGGGGTTTGTTACTTTCTTAGTCGGCGGTTTTTTTGAGCATAATGTAGGAGATGCAGAGGTTATAATATTTATTATGTATCTATTGGGTTTAAATAAAAATATTCTTGATTCTTTAAAAGAGGGGGCTTTATGAAATTTTTTTTGGATACGGCAAATGTTGAAAAAATAAGATATTTTGCTGATATGGGACTTGTTGATGGTGTTACTACAAATCCTTCTTTAATAGCAAAAGAGGGTAGGAATTTTGAAAGTGTTATAAAAGAAATAGCATCTATTGTTGATGGACCCATTTCTGCTGAAGTTACGGCTTTGGATAGTGAAGCAATGATTGAACAAGCAAGGAAGCTTGTTAAAATACATAAAAATGTTGTTATAAAGATTCCTATGACAAAAGAGGGTATCAAGGCTGTGCATACTGTTTCCAAAGAGGGTATAAGGGTTAATATGACACTTATATTTTCACCCGCGCAGGCACTTCTTGCAGCAAAGGCAGGTGCAAGATATGTTAGTCCGTTTGTGGGCAGGTTGGACGATATATCGCATGTAGGTATGGAATTGGTAGAGTCTATACGCTCTATTTTTGATAATTATAATTTTGATTGTGAAATTATAGTGGCAAGCATTAGAAGTCCGCTGCACGTTGTTGATGCAGCGCAAATGGGTGCGGATATTGCAACCATTCCGCCCGATGTTATGGATAAACTTTTTAATCATCCGCTGACGAATATAGGACTTGACAAATTTATGAAAGACTGGGAGAGTATGCTTGGCAAATAAAACTATTGTTGTGGCCTCAAACAACGAGCATAAGATAAGAGAAATAAAGGAGATTTTAAGCAATTTTGTTATAAAAAAGGCCTCTGATGTTGTTGAAAAATTTGCCGTTAAGGAAACAGGTGAAAGTTTTTGTGAAAACGCATATTTGAAGGCAAAAGCCCTATCAAAATATACAGATGAGATTGTGTTGGCAGATGATTCTGGATTGGAAGTTTTTGCATTGAACGGTGAGCCTGGTATATTTTCCTCGAGGTATTCAAAAGAGGGTACAGATGAGGCTAATTTGTATAAACTGCTTAAAAATCTTAAGGGTAAAAGTGATAGAAGGGCGCGTTTTGTATGTTGTATGGTTGCAATTGTCAATAGTGAAATTGTTCAAAAAGAGGGTTATGTTTACGGAAGGATTATAGATGAAGTAAGAGGCAAAAACGGCTTTGGGTATGACCCTATTTTTGTACCTGAAGGTTATAACAAGACATTTGCTGAGATGCCTGCCGATTATAAAAATAAACTATCACACAGAAGGGATGCACTTGAAAAAATAAAACAGGATTTGCAGGAGATATTATGAGAATTGTAATATTGCTTATTGTGTGTGTTCTCTTTTCCATGAATGTAAGTGCAAAAAATCTGAAACAGATAGTAAAAAGCAACAGGGTGCCGATTCATATTACATCAGACAAATTGGAGGCATACGATAAAAAGGGACTTTATAAATTTATAGGTAATGTTGTGGCAATAAGGGACGGTTTGAGGCTTACGGCAGATAAGATGGATGTTTTTAAGGATCTAAAGAGTGGTGAGATAGGCAGGATAGTCTGTATAGGTAATGTTGTTATAAAAAAAGAGGATAAGATAGCCAGAGCAAATAAAGCTATATATGAGGATAAGGAGCAGAAGATTACTCTAATTGGCAACTCTTCTGTAAAAAGCAGCAAAAACAGTATAACCTCAGATATTATAGTTTATTATATAGATAAGGATTATGCTGTGGCACAATCTACAAAAAAAAGGGTTGAAGTTACGATATATCCCAACAAAAAGGAGAAAAAATAGATGGTTAGAACACGTTTTGCACCAAGCCCAACGGGACATTTACATATAGGCGGTTTGAGGACTGCTATATTTAACTATTTTTTTGCGAAAGCCAATGACGGTGAGTTTATCTTAAGAATAGAGGATACAGATAAGGAACGCTCAAAAGATGAGTATACAAAGGCTATACTTGAGGGTTTGAAATGGTGTTCAATATATTGGGATGACATCTGCTATCAAAGTAAACGGTATGATATTTATGAAGGACATCTAAATAAGTTGCTTGAAGAAGGTAATGCGTACAGATGCTACTGCTCAAAGGAGAGACTTGAAAAACTTAAAAAAGAACAGATAAAAAGAGGCGAAAACCCGCATTATGACAGACATTGCAGAAATCTAAAAGAACAGCCCGAAGACACGCCATATGTTGTAAGAATAAAGCTGCCTCAGGAGGATATATATTTTAAGGATTATGTGCATGGTAACATGCACTTTTCATACAAGGAATTTGATGATTTTATTATTCGTCGCTCAGACGGCTCATTTATGTACAATTTTACAAATGTTGTCGACGATATAGAATGTGGTATTACACATGTCATAAGGGGAGATGACCATTTGACAAACACGGCAAAACAGATAGTGTTATATAGGCTGTTTAATGCAAATTCGCCTGAATATGCCCATGTTCCTATGATATTGGGTGAGGATAAAACGAGACTCTCAAAAAGACACGGTGCCAAAAGTGTGCTTGAATATAGAGATATGGGTATTTTGCCTCAGGCTTTGGTAAACTATCTTGTCAGACTTGGGTGGTCATATGGCGATAAAGAGATATTCACAAGAGATGAGCTTATAGAGTATTTCAATCTTGAAAACCTGAACAATTCAGCGGCTGTGTTTAATCCCAACAAGCTTATTTGGCTTAATGCTGAGTATATAAAAAATATGGATACAAAAGAACTACTTGAACATTTAAGACCATTTCTAAATGAAAGATGTAAAAATTTTGACGATAACTATCTAATAAAAGCCGTTGAGACTATGCAGGTAAGATCAAATACTTTAAAAGAATTGGCCGAAGGTATGCTGTTCTATTGCCAAGAACCTTCAGAATATGAACAAAAAGGCTCGAAAAAGTATCTAAAAGCATCGATAAGGGAGCCTATGCTGTTTTTGATTGAGGAGCTAAAAAAGGCTGATTTTTTAAGCGAGGAGAACCTAAGAAAGGTATTTGAGAAAACTATGGAAAAATTTGATATAAAAATGATAAAAATTGCACAGCCGGTAAGGATAAGCTTAACAGGCAGAAGTGCGGCGCCGGGCATCTACGAAATGCTTATGATATTGGGTAAAGATGAATCCATAAAAAGGATAGAAAAAATATTGGATGCAATACCTTATAAGATTTCTTAAGATACTTTTTGATGAATATAAAAAAGAAAATGTTATTCTCTGGAGCTCGTTCTTAACTTACCTTACGGTTCTTAACATAGTGCCGTTTCTGTATTTTATTATATTTATCTCATCGCATATTCCCTTTGTAAAATCCAAGATACCTGTCATAAAATCTACAATTATCGATATTGTTCCTGCCTATTCTTATGAAATTCTTGGATATTTCAACCTGTTTTTGGAGAATATATCCAGATTGGAATTGATTAATACAGTTATTCTTTCTTTTTCTATCATTTCTTTGATGGGTGCTTTTTTTTCTTTTGCAAATCAGGTATATAAGAAAAAGAGAAATATTTTCAGATTGATGTTTTCATTAATTTTTGCTTTTATTCTGGTTGGTTTTGTGGTATCGGTAATGATAGCTGCAAAGATAGTATTGCCGCTTTTTCTGCCTCAATTCGCAAATGCGCTATATACAAAACTTTTGCCTTTATTTGTATGGTTTATTGCCATATTGGCTATTTTTTATATATTAAAGGACAAAGGAATATCGTTTAAATATGTTCTTTTATCATCTGCACTGACAACTGTATCTATTTTTATTCTAAAATTTTTACTCGGTATATATTTCGAACTTTTTACATACAGCAAGGTGTACGGTGTTGTAGCCATTGTTCCAGCAATACTGCTTTGGCTCTTTCTGTTTTGGAATATCATCCTTTTAGGCATAGTGTTGCCGAAGAGCTTTAAAAGATTGAATACTTAAAATTCAAAGTTATACGCTTCATGTTTTGTCAAAAAATATTTACTTTTCTTTTATGAGGAGCATCTCAGCTTTGTTATTTTTTTATCCCGACTTCATCACTTTCTTCCTAAAAACCCATTATCTATAGGGTTTCCATTTTTTT
>CAZFWO010000009.1:0-22553 GCA_964522785.1 uncultured Desulfurellales bacterium | reverse complement strand
TCTTTATTTGCTCATTAAGCATACTAAGCACAAGATTGCCTTATTTTACCTAATAAGACCATTGCATATTTATATTTTTTATCAAATTCTCGAAACGAATATGATCCAGCACCTATTTTCTTGGGTAAAATTTTTAAAAACATAAAAGTTTTTTACAAAAATAGGTGCTGGGTCATCGTTAAAAAATTCATTCTGAGTTGAGAGAATTTGATAAAAAATTGTATAGCATTATTTTATCACTGTGCAGTAGTCTCCTAATACTTAAATTAAGCTTTATTTAAAATACAGTTTTTGTTTTTTACGAAAATAGGTGCTGGGTTGATAACCTAATTACCCCGCACCCAATACCACACACTTACACTCACACACATATATACCTTGAGTTGAGAGAATCTTGATAAGAAACTATACATTGTGCAGTGGTTTCATATACATAGCTGCGATTAGAATTGCCATAAGTGTTAAAAACATTCTCATTTTGGTTTCCCTCTTAAAAATTTGCAACTTTCAAACCAATAATATACACTTGTTTTGTCTTATAAATTATGTTTGAGGTTACATGTTTAAATGATAGAAAATCCGAGTAATAATATTAAAAATAACAACAGAGATTCACTCCCTAATTTAAGACCTGTATCTCTCAAGGACTATATAGGCCAGAGGAGTGTTGTAAAAAGCCTGGAGCTTGCCATAAAAGCGGCGCGAAAACGCAATGAAACATTGGAACACTGCATACTATACGGACCGCCAGGGTTAGGCAAAACAACACTGGCTAATATTATTGCCAAAGAAATGAATGCAAATATCATAACAACAAGCGGACCGGCAATTGAAAAAGTAGGGGATATTGCGGCTATTTTAACAAACTTAAGCGATAAGGACGTTCTGTTTATAGATGAAATTCACAGGCTGAACAGAGCAGTGGAAGAAACGCTCTACTCGGCTTTGGAGGATTTCAAGCTGGATATCATTGTAGGACAGGGACCCGGGGCAAGAACAATCAGGATAGATTTACCAGCTTTCACGCTTGTAGGCGCAACAACCCGCATGGGACTTTTAACATCCCCATTAAGGGATAGATTCGGTATAGTACTCAGACTTGATTTTTATTCACTTAAAGAGCTGTCCTCTATAATAAAAAGATCGGCAGAGATATTAGGTATAGAAATAGATGACCACAGCGCCGCATTGATAGCACAACGCTCGAGGGGCACACCGAGAATAGCCAATAAACTGCTGAGGCGTGTGAGAGATTTAGCCCAGATAAAAAATAACTCTTTAATAAATAGTGAGATAGTCGAACAAACCCTGCAGATATTGGATATCGACGATAACGGCTTGGATTTTCTTGATAAAAAATATATGCAGATTATCGTAGATAAATTCAACGGAGGGCCTGTGGGGGTTGAAACGATAGCTGCAAGTCTGGGAGAGGATAAAAATACAATTGAGGACGTAGTGGAACCATACCTTCTTCAGATAGGATATATAAAAAGAACGCCGAGGGGCAGGGTAGCAACAAACCTCTCATTTAAACTGCTAAAACATGGAACAAAACCCCTGTTTTAAAGCAATTATCTTGACTTGAACCGAATTGGCAATATAATAGGCATCAAGGAGTTGAAAAATGCGAAAATCAGTTTATTTTGGCATAATTGCGATGGTTATATTTCTATCTTCATGCGCCACAACGCAATACAACAAAAACACAACAAGTCAAAAAGAACAAAAAATAGCAATTTTGAACTACGAAATGGCAAGAAATATAGTGTTGCATAAGGACTATCTAAGACTGTCGGATGCCTTTAAATATTTAAAACAGGCAAAAAAGGTTTTCCCCAACGACCCCAAAATATACTACATAACGGCGCTTGCTTATCAGCTGAGGAAAGATCAAAGAAACTACGTGATATACCTCAATAAAACAATAGAAAAAGATAAAAATTTCTTTGATGCCTACAACGCTTTGGGTATCTATAATTATGAAAAGGGATTCTATACGCGTGCCATAGACATATTTACAAAATTAACACTCAACCCACTATATCCAAATACCGATATAGCATTTTTCAATAGATCAAGGGTCTATATCAAGCTTGGAAAATTAGATAAAGCAGAAAATGACATCAAAAGTGCGCTTATATTCTCAAATGAAAAAAACATGGTCTATTGGAAAAATCTAATATCCATACAATTAATTCAGAAAAAATATATCGAAGCATTGAAGAATCTCTACGATATGGAACAATATATGGGCTCTTCATACTATATTTATTACACAAAAGCCTTTTGTTATATGAAACTGTCCATGTTTGACAAAGCAAAAAATGAATTGGATAAAATAAAAGATGACAGTCCCGAATATACAACATTAAAGGCACAACTTTTAAAAAAAATAGATGCTAATAACACTAACAACTGACTTTGGCGATTCAGGCGGTTTTGTCGCCCAGCTTAAAGCCAGGATATTAAAACTGTTTGGAGATAGTACACAAATAATAGACATAACACACAGTATCTTACCATTTAATTCCGTGGAAGCAGCCTATATCGTAAGAACAACCATACCTAAATTTGAGCAAAACTCCATTCATGTGGTAGTTGTAGACCCTGATGTCGGAAGTGATAGAAACATAGTAGCTGTAAAATTTGACGGAAAGTACATCATCTCTCCCGATAATGAAGCACTCTCTATGATAACACCGTCACTTGTTGTCAATATAGATAAAAACAGCATCAACCCTTCATCCTCAAACACATTTGAAGCTTATGATATTATGATTCCCTCAGCGTATATACTGCATAAAAACGGCATAGAAAGTTTAGGCAAAAAAGGCAGGCTCAACACACCCAAACTATTCCCTATAAAAAGAAAGCAGGTTATCAAAGGACAGATAGTTTATATAGACAGATTTGGCAACTGCATATCAAATATAGACAAACACATTTTATCAAATGGATTTAAAAAAATAAAAATTAAAGGGATTACTTTTTCAAAGATTTCCTTAACATACAAAGATATTTCCAGATCCTACAAAGCCTTAATCAACTCGTCCGACTTTTTGGAATTTTCCATATATAAAAAGAGTTTTGCAAAACAATTCAACGTGCACTACTTGGATGAAGTTGAGGCCTATCTCTGACCATCTGGTATCTATTAAACAGCAAAAACAGAAAACAGTAGATGGCTACAACAACCCATATTGAAACATGTACCTCTATCGGCTTTATATGAGAAAAAATCTCAACAGCATCAAGCATGTGCGAGACAGCAAAAGACAGTATGGAAAATACAATACTTTTAACTGCAAAAACGGGCAGAAACGATGCCACAATTGAGATAAACGATAAAGGCATAACAACAAAACCAAAATATGGCACAACAATAAAGTTGCTCAAAAAAGACAGATATGCAAGTTTGTTGAAATAAAAAGAACTCAGTGGCATAGCAAATATACTTATAAGAAAACTAAAGAGCGTATATGTAATAATCTTGTTTGCATTAAACTTTTTTACAAAACCGTATAGATATATTGCAACAAAGCTCATAAAAAATGACATCACAAAAGATGGATTAAAAACGGTTTTGTATCCAAGCAGAACAACCAAAAATGATGCTACGAAAAAGAGAATATTGTAGGAATTCTTTCTATATCCGTAAATCAGGGCAAAGATAAAAACAAAAACCATCAAAAAAGACCTCATTGCAGGAATATGCATTCCGCTTATTCCGAAGTAAATCAGAGTCGGCAAAAACGATACCGTCGAAGAAATCGTTTTTAGATTAAATCTCTTGTATATAAAACCTATGCAGGAAAATAACCTATAAAATATAAAATAGAACAAACCAAACACAAAACCCATATGAAGTCCCGATACAGACATAATATGGGCTGTTTGGGTATCTATAAAAATATTTTTAATGGCATACTTATTAACAGAATCACCAAAAATAGCATTTTGCAAAAATATATACTCATCCTGTTTCAAAAAATAGTAAAACTCCCTTTCAATACCTGCCCTGATATGTTGTACGCTTGACAAAAAAATATTGCCTTTAATCTTTTTTACATATCTTGCATAGCCTATAAAGAGTATATTGTTGCTGTACAAATAACGCTTGAATCCGCTGTTTTTCAGTGGCTTAACCGGCTTTAGTTTTGCTTTAAACGAAATATGGTCGTAAATGTTTATGTTGTCATAGATTTTTGGCACAAACAGATAAATTTTACCGAATTCTGTTTTGACATAATAGGAGAGATGTTTTGACTGCCTTATGTCGTATACGCTGCCTTTTAATGTAGTTTTTGTATCCGCAGCCCTGCTTTTATAGAAGGATTGAGAAGAAAACCACAGAATAAAAACGGATAGCACGGAGACAATAAACACCTTAAAGCGCAGCAAACCCGCAAGGCTGATAAGTAAAAAAAGCAGAAAAACAGCACTGCCACTCTTATAGAAAGCAAAGGCAGCAACGCTTAAAAATACGAATAGAAACGGATAGTCGTAGAGGATACGTCTCATTCTATAATAATAGAAGCATACCCTACTACTTGATTGTAATCTTTATTGACATCACCGCTTGTTTTATGCTCTACCAACAAGGCATTTGTAGCTCCGAGCTGCTTAGAAGCTATAATTGCCGAGTATGCACCTGCTACACCACACATAGATATATCATACTGTTCAACATTATCAAACAGAGCCTCTTCATCCAATTCAAGAATTTTATCTATTGCCAATCTGTCTTTTTCAAGTGTTGTTTGCTGATTTTCGTAATGGTTCATATCGCTGCTAACCACGATAAGAACATCCTTTTGAGATTCCTTAATGGCTTTTGATATAGCAAGACCCAAAGCATGTAATTTTTTTCTATTATGCGTACCTATGACGATTGGAACAATTTTGTACGGCTTATTGGAAATATACTCTATAAAAGGCAGCTGCACTTCTATACTATGCTCCTGAAGATGAGCATAGTAATCGAATTTTGCATCTGAATACTCCAATAATATATTCCCTATAACATCATCCGTTTCTACCGTACCGAAAGGCATGTCGTATGCGCCGCTAAAAACCGATATCTCCTCACCCAAGCCTGTGTGGTTGGGTCCTATAACGACATAGGTATCAAAACTGTCAATCATACTGTATGCCTTTGCGGCAACATACCCGGAATATACATAACCCGCATGAGGTACTATAATTGCTTTTGGCTTTATTTTGCTCTTTTCAACAATCATTATACCGTCAAGATAGCTCTTTAAACCTTGAGCATCGGCAGGATAAAAAGCACCGGCCACAGCTGGTTTTCTTACAAACATACTACACAGTTCCTTTTTTTATATAATCCTTAATTTCCTCTATATCTCTTTTCGTCGCAAGCCCCAACTCTTTGGTCAAACCTCGAATATCATTTAGAAATACTTTTTGAACCTGTTTTTTTCTGCTTCTTAAATACTCCCTTGCAATTTCTACCGTATCCTTGCCTTCATAATTTTGCTTACCCTCATCTATTAAAGACTCTACAGTATCCGAAATCCTTTTTTCTATACCGCTTCCCAGGTATATCAATTCTTTAAACATATTCTATCCTCCTGTTTTTACAAACTCATCAGGATGTTCAACAATATAATCCAAAGATTCAAAATCCCTACCGCCGCCTTGAGCAAAATCATCCCTACCGCCGCCTGAGCCCTTAAGCTTTCTTGAAACAACAGATATGACATTTTTTGCTTTTATCCTATCTATACAATCCTTTGTCACCATAGATATTACATTTATTTTATCTTCTTTTTTATTAAACAACAAAACAACTCCCGACTTCATTTTAGACTTTATACTATCACCTATATGCCTAAGTTTTGATATTTCAAGCCCATCAAATACATCAACATAAATATTTATACCGTTTTTATTCTTAATCTTGTTTTTATTAAACTCTACCTTCACTGTTTCTTCTGTTCTTTTACTATTTTTTAAATCGTCTATCTTCTTTTCTATATCTCCAATACCCGTTCCCAATTTTCTTGCCACCCTTTTTAGTATATCATCACGCTTTTTTATGTATTCATAGGCACTTATACCGACCTTTGCCTCAATTCTCCTGACACCTTTTGAGAGCGCACTTTCAGAAATAATCTTAAACAGGCCTATCTCACCCGTTGATTTAACATGCGTTCCTCCGCATAACTCCTTGCTTATATCGCCAAAAGAAACAACCCTAACAACATCACCGTATTTTTCTTCAAACAGAGCCACTGCGTTGGATTTTAAGGCATCATCCATACCCATAATCTCTATTTTTGCAGGATAGTTTTCTATTATCCAACTGTTGACAATGAGTTCAACCTTCTCTAACTCTCTGTCAGTAAGCTTTGAAAAATGCGTAAAATCAAATCTCAATCTACAATCTTCTACCAAAGAACCTGCCTGCCTTACATGTTTCCCCAGAACCTTCATTAAAGCTGCATCAAGCAGATGTGTTGCGCTGTGATGTCTTGCTATATCCTTTCTCTTTGCCACATTAATCTTTAACTCATAATCATGGAAAACCTCAAATCTGCCGTCGAGAACGCTGACCTTATGCACAAATAGTTTGCCATTAAAATACTTTTTGACATCCTCTACAAAAGCCTTTGAATTACTGTTAAAAATAAACCCACTATCTGCGATCTGTCCGCCACTTTCAGCATAAAAAGGCGTTTTGTCAAATATAAAGTAGTACGACCCTTTCTGTGCACTATTCACAACATTATCATTCTCATCTATAATAGACAAAAGATTAGATGTGGTTTCAAATGTATCATAACCTACAAATTCCGTCTGGCGAGCCTGTTCATAAACCTCGCCGAGCACACTGGAAACAGCTATATCACCCGTTCCCTTCCAGTTTACCCTGGAGGTTTTTCTCTGATTTTCAAGGAGTCTGTTAAAGCCTTCCATATCAACACCAAAACCGTTTTCTCTGGCTATATCCACGGTTAAGTCTATAGGAAATCCATACGTATCGTACAATTTAAAGGCATCCTGTCCTGTTATGGTCTTGCTTGAAGCATATTTGAAAATACCATTTAAGATTCTCAATCCGTCCTCAAGTGTTTCAAAAAACTGTTTTTCTTCACTTTTAACAATATTTGTAACCATCTCCCTATTTTGAACAAGTTCAGGGTATACATCCTTCATCTGTTCGGTAATCAAATCTACAAATTTATATAAAAACGGTCCCTTTGCACCCAACTTTTTACCAAACCTCATTGCGCGTCTCATAATGCGCCTCAAAACGTATCCTCTTCCCTCTTTGTCAGGGAAAACCCCGTCTGATATAAGAAAATCCGTAGCCCTCAAGTGGTCTGATATTACCCTTACAGCCACGTCCTGCTCGCTATTTTTTCCATAGTTCACACCAAAATAACTGCTAACGGAATCAACAATCGGAACAAAAAGATCCGTATCAAAATTACTATGAACACCCTGCAGAATGGCAGCAACACGTTCAAGTCCAAGCCCTGTATCGATGCTGGGTTTTGGCAAAGGCGTCATATTACCCTCACTATCCCTATTAAACTGCATAAAAACAAGATTCCACAACTCCAAATACCTATCACAATCACAGTTAATAGAGCATTCTGGTCTACCACATCCTACACCTTCACCTTGATCTATATGAATTTCCGAACAAGGGCCACAGGGACCTGTATCACCCATAGACCAGAAGTTGTCTTTTGCTCCCATTCTCACAATCCTTGATGAGGGAACACCCTCCTGTTTATTCCATATCTCAAAAGCCTCATCGTCCTCTTTAAAAACCGTAATCCATAATTTGTTTTTGTCTAAACCCAAAACTTTGGTAATAAACTCCCACCCAAAGTGTATAGCGTCCTTTTTAAAATAGTCACCAAACGAAAAATTACCGAGCATCTCAAAGAAAGTATGATGTCTTGCTGTATACCCTACATTATCCAAATCGTTGTGCTTTCCTCCAGCCCTTACGCACTTTTGACAACTTGTAGCTCGTTTATAATCTCTCTTTTCCTTGCCGAGAAATACATCCTTAAATTGCACCATGCCTGCATTGACAAACAGCAAGGATGGATCATTCTTGGGCACAAGCGGAGCACTTTTCACTATAGTGTGCCCGTTTTTATTAAAGTAGTTTAAAAAAACATCTCTTAGTTCATTAGAATTCATACCAATTCCTCTTTATTGTTATTTAATAGCTTATTTATAGTTTCGTAACAGTAACCCCTTCTTGTAAGAAAAGAGTACAACTTCTCCCTCTTATTCTCTCTATTTTTCAACAGTTGCAGTCTCTTTTCAAATATACGTTTGGCAGATTGAAATTCATCTGCATCTTCCAGTTTTCCATATATTAAATTCTCTTTGATGCCCTTATTTTTTAAATCATACCCTATCTTCTTCTTGCCATATCCGCTATTCAATTTAAAATAGATAAAATTTTCAACAAATCTTTCATCACTCAATAATGTCTTATCTTTTAAATATTGGATAACATTTCGAATAACATCCTCGTTAATATTCCTCTTTCTCAATTTCGCAGTCATTTCAAACTCCGTATAATCCTTTCTGTTCAGAATATTCAGTGCATACTTCAAGGATCTGTTGAATTCATCCATTTTTATCTATACTATACCGCGTACTCTA
Organism: uncultured Desulfurellales bacterium; assembly: GCA_964522785.1. GTDB lineage: Bacteria > Campylobacterota_A > Desulfurellia > Desulfurellales > Hippeaceae > S144-51. Next base: position 13,889 of record CAZFWO010000009.1, on the reverse strand, counting down.
AGCTCAAAATCATTGGGATTTGAGGCAAATTCTATAGCTTTTTCCAGGCTAATCATATCCGATTTATACAGTTCCATCAAAGATTTATCAAATGTCTGCGTGCCAGATGTATTTTCATTCATCTCTATAGACCTCTTTATATTAACACTCTTTTCAGGATCAAGAATTGCCTCCCTTACAAGCTCGGTTGCGAGCATGATTTCAACAGCTGGAACCATTCCTTGCCCGTCTTTTTTAGGTATCAATCTTTGAGATATCACCGCCTCTATGGTAGCAGAGAGCTGAAGCCTAATCTGAGTTTGCTGTTCCAACGTAAAAGAGGCAATAATCCTGTTAATAGTCTCCGTTGCATCCTTTGTATGAAGCGTAGACATAACAAGATGCCCTGTTTCAACGGCTTCCAGCGCCGTTTTTATCGTCTCTCTGTCCCTCATCTCTCCAACCAGGATAACATCAGGATCCTCCCTTAATGCCCCCTTTAATCCACTTGCAAAGCTTATGGTATCATAACCTACCTGTCTTTGTACAATTGAGGAATTAATATCTTTATGCAAAAATTCTATAGGATCCTCTATTGTAACAATATGCTTTTTCTTGTTATTATTTATAATATCAACCATAGAAGCCAAGGTTGTTGACTTTCCGCTTCCCGTGATACCCGTAACTAAAATAAGCCCCCTTGGTTTTAGCGCTATATCACCCACAACCTTCGGTAAATGCAATTCATCCAGGGATGGTATATCAAATGGTATAAACCTAAAAATACCTGCAAGCGTCCCCCTTTGATAAAACAGATTTACCCTGAATCTTCCAACCCCACTTACACCGTAGCCTATGTCCAATTGGCGATACCTATGAAGCTTGTCAGATAAAAAACTATCTATCTTCATATCGTCCATAAAACTATCGAATTCACTCTGCTTAATAATATCAAAATTACTCTTAACTATATCGCCATTAATTCTAAAGAGGGGCAGGGAACCAACCTTAAGATGAATATCCGAGGCTCTGTTTCTAACACCCTCTGATAGAACATCATTGAGTTTCATTTTTATTCTCCTCGCTATTTTTATTAAAACAATTTAGCTTTTCCCTCACCTTGCCCTCTATCTCTGTTACCATTTCAGGCCTTTGGCTTATAAATTCCTTTGCGTTATCCTTTCCCTGCCCGAGCCTTTCACCATTATAGGAAAACCAGGAACCACTTTTTTCCACTATATCATAATTTACCGCCAAATCTATCAAATCGCCAAATATATCTATACCCTTCCCGTAAATTATATCAAATTCCGCCTCTCTAAACGGCGGAGCAACCTTGTTTTTAACAATCTTAACCTTGGTGTGGTTGCCTACAACATCACTGCCGCTTTTTATGGACGATCCTGACTTTCTTATATCTATCCTTATTGAGGAGTAAAACTTTAACGCATTACCCCCCGTTGTAGTTTCCGGATTACCGAACATAACACCTATTTTCATCCTTATCTGGTTTAAGAATATAACAGATGCATTGGATTTACTGATAGCTCCCGTTAATTTCCTCAAAGCTTGACTCATCAATCTTGCCTGCAACCCTACATGGGAATCGCCCATACTTCCATCTATCTCTGCCTGAGGTACCAGTGCAGCAACAGAATCCACAACTATTATGTCTACGGCATTACTACGAATTAAAGTATCTATAATCTCCAAAGCCTGCTCTCCCGAATCCGGCTGGCTGATAAGTAAATTATCCACATCTACTCCAAGATTCTTTGCATATTTAACATCCAGAGCGTGCTCTGCATCCACAAACGCTGCAATGCCGCCATCCCTCTGAGCGCTTGCCACACAGTGCAGAGCAAGTGTGGTTTTTCCACTCGACTCCGGCCCATAAATTTCAGTAACCCTTCCCCTTGGAATGCCGCAAACACCAAGTGCATAGTCTATAGACAAAACACCGGTAGATATAACATTTACATCAACTGCCTGCTTTTCACCGAGTCTCATTAAAGAACCCTTGCCGTAAGCTTTTTCAATTTTCGAGATAGCCATATTTAAAGACTCCAACTTATTTTTATCCATCTATACATTCTCCTTTAATTGGAATTTTTCTATTTTTTTATACTCCGCACCGCTTCTTAACAGATTGCTTTTGTACAAGTATACATCAGATACATGAAAACACAAGCTGCTTCTTCTCACAAAATCATTACATATATCCAAAACCTCTATTGCCTCCTTTGGCTGCATAGATTTAATCCTGCCTATTGTAACATGGCATAAGGGCCGATTATTTTTCGGCATAAACATATTGAGTTTTTCATGCACAACTTCAGAAAGTTCCAAAAAATCCCTATTTTCTTCGCCGAGCCACAAAATTCTCGGATTTCTTATTCCGCCAAACAAACCGCTTTTATTCAAGCATATTTTAAACTGTGGCCTGTGCAGCACAATATCACTAATAATTGCCTTTATCTTTTCAATAAAAAAACTGTTTTGTTCTCCCAAAAATTTCACAGTAATGTGCATATTCTCAACATGCGTCAAACGCATGAATTTTGAATATACTCTTATTCTCTCTTCTATCCTAAAAATCTGATTTTTTATATCAAAAGGTATGTCTATAGCCAAAAAAACTCTCATTGCCTCAATATAAAATCTCTTAAAAACAGGATGGCAAACTTTGCAGTTTTATACCTTATAAGCCTTCTATTGCCACCAAATATCACCTTTCTCACCCCTACATCACTGTGTGAGGCTACAGCTATATATACCAAACCTACAGGCTTCTTCTCACTGCCTCCCCCAGGCCCTGCTATACCCGTTACAGCAACGCTAAAATCGCTTCTTGTATTGTTCAGCACACCTATAGCCATCTGAGTTGCAACTTCCTCACTTACAGCACCGACCTCTTGCAGGGTTTTAGGGTTAACCCCAACAAACTTGCTTTTCAGTTCATTTGAATATGTAACGCACCCGCCCTTGAAATAGTTCGAGGCACCGGGTATATCTGTTATTAAAACAGATATCAGACCTGCCGTGCACGACTCTGCCGTTGATACCATCAATCCTCTATCCTTTAAAGTTTTAAACAGAGCTTCTTGGGGGGTTTCACCCCTCATTGTCCATATTTTTCTTCTATCTACAGATTCAATCGCATCTTTTAAATGCAGGTTATCTACAGACAGCATCGTTCCCGCTTCATCCGCATATACAACATACCTGTTCTTTAACTGCTCATCAAATATTCCAACCCTTAATATATTCGAACTAAAGACATGCGAAACATAATCTATCAATTCACCTTTTTCTGTTTCATTTGACATAAGCAGAAAGGGTTTGTCATAGACAATATCAAAATATACATCCTTACATATTTTTTTAAAACCATTTGCAATAACATATGGCTTTGGCGATTCTACAAAAACACTGCTTCTTTCAAACTCCATAAGCATTGTTTTTTGTAAATTAGGCCAGCTCTCCTTAGAATAGATCACACATAAGCCCTGGGATGAATCAAAGGCGAATTTTGCAGCAGATCTTATGCTGCTTATATCATTTTCGACTTGAACAAATAATGCTACATCTAATCCCAATTCATAAAAGAGACTCTTATCTATAGAACATATACCGTTCAATCCTATACAAACAACAGAGATTTTCATCTGTATATTACCTGTAGTATTATATTCACTATAAGCCCCCCTACGGCATCATCAATCATAATACCAAAACCGCCGTGTAGTTTTTCAAGCCAGTTTAATGGAGGAATCTTTGATATATCCACTATTCTAAACAGAAGAAAACCCAGTATTGCCGCCATAGGAGAATAGGGCACTGCTATCATTGATATAAGCATGCCAACCACCTCGTCAATTACAACAAATGACGGATCTTTTATACCGTAGACATCCTCCATGACATCACTGACGAATACACCCACAACAAACAGGATTACAATTGCAGATATGTATAAAACTATGGGTACATCCTTTATGAACATATAGAGCAACAGTCCAAAAAGACTACCCATTGTTCCCGGAGCATAAACCGTATAGCCTATACCAAATACGGTACTTATCTGCTCCGACAATCTTTGAATCAACTCCTGCGAAAAGTTAAATTTCATAAACTCCTATCCAAAAACTCCAACACCTTATCCACATGCTCTTTTTTCACAATTAAGGGCGGTTCAAATCTTATTGTAGACTCTCCCGCTTTTCCAATTAAAATTCTTTCATCAAGCGCTTTTGTAACTAAACCCTCCGCTGTTTCTTTATCTTTCATGTGTAAACCAACAATAAGACCCATACCATCTGCCTTTAATACACTCTCTTTGACCTTAGCAATGCTGTTTAGTCCGTCTATAAAATAGTCTCCCACGCTACTTACACTATGCATTAAACCGCTTTCTACTATATATTTCAAGACCTGCAAGGACACATAACTAACAAGGGGGCTGCCGCCAAACGTGGAGCCATGCGTACCAAATGTAAAATATTGAGCTACATTATCCTTAGCCAATACGGCACCCATGGGTAATCCTCCACATAGAGCCTTTGCCATAGTAACAATATCAGGTTCAACACCGTAATGTTCATAGGCAAACAATTTGCCTGTTCTTCCCATGCCCGTTTGAATTTCGTCTGCAATAAACAGCACATCCCTGCTTTTGCAGAAATCGTAGGTTTTTTCTATATACTCCCTTGTTGCTGCATTAATTCCGCCTTCACCCTGAATAAATTCAACAAACACGCCGCACGTTTTATCGTCAACCTTAGATTTTAAGTCCTCAAAATTATTAAATTCGGCGTACTCAAATCCAGGCATCATAGGCTCAAATCCCTTTTGATACTTTGTCTGCCCTGTTGCAGACAGTGTTGCCAGCGTTCTTCCGTGAAAAGAATTTTTCATAGAAATAATCTTATACCTATCACCCTTGCCGTACAGTCTTGCAAGCTTTATAGCAGCTTCATTTGCCTCAGCTCCTGAATTACAGAAAAAAGCCTTATCCAGCACACTATGTTCGACAAGATACTCAGCAAGATCCGCCTGTTCCTTTATATAATAAAGGTTAGATGTATGGATAAGCTTTTCGGATTGATACTTGATAGCGTTTTTGACAACACTGTGCGTATGCCCTAAAGCATTGACAGCTATACCAGCCAAAAAATCAAGATATCTATTGCCCTCTTTATCAAAAAGATACATACCGTTGCCCCTTTCAAAGACAACATTGAAGCGCTTATAGGTATTCATTATAAATTTATGGGTTTTATCAAATACATCCATCTTTCACCTCTTAGAAAAAATATCTATTTAACTTATACTTTACGGTAAATTTTTGTCAAGAAAGAAAAGGAAAACTGTTCTATAAAGAAAAAAGAAAAGGGAGCTCGTTTTATTGAGCCCCTTAAAAATAACTAAAACCCTACGGATTTGAGAGCAACATCCAAGAAAGAACTCGGGAAAATACCTATATAGGCAACTCCCAACGCCCCCAAAAATGCAATGAGCTTAAGTGGAATACTATTGAAAACCTCAACTGGTTTTTCTGGCTCACCCTTCATATACATTGTAACTACGATATTTAAGTAAAAATACGCAGAGATGGCACTGTTTACAACACCTATAACAGCAAGATAATACAGGTGAGATTTAACTGCTGCGGAGAACAGATAGTACTTACCTATAAATCCGACAGTTGGAGGCACTCCAGCCAAGGAAAACATGAATATAAGCATGGCCGCACCCATCAATGGATATCTATATCCCATGCCTTTCAGATTAACAATTTCAGTTCCCCTGTCCTCTTTTGTACTTATAAACTCAGCAATTGCAAATGCACCTATATTCATAAAAACATACCCAAACAGATAAAACATAACGGCGCCATAACCTAACTCATTAGCCGCCGTAATACCTACAAGCATATATCCAGCATGAGCAATGGAAGAGTAACCCAAAAGCCTCTTTAAATCCTTCTGCCACAGAGCAACAGTATTACCAAATGTCATTGTCAGTACCGCTATAATCCACAGAACTTTCGTCCATTCAATCTCAATGGGTGACATACCGACAACAAGAAACCTGAGTAAAGCAAGAAAACTAGCAGCCTTCGGTGCAATAGACATAAAAGCACTCACAGGTGTAGGGGCAGCAGCATATACATCCGGTGTCCATGAATGGAATGGGAATGCCGCAATTTTAAATCCAAATCCTGTAAATATAAGCAGAAACGCCAAAATAGATGCCCACTTATGCAGAGAATCCGCACCTGCAAGTCCGCTTTTTATAACATTTAGATCTGCGCTGCCAAAAAGTCCATACATTAAACCTATACCGAGCACAAGAAACGAAGATGCAAAAGAACCTAAGATAAAATATTTCATTGCACCTTCAACACTCTCGTCTTTGTTTTTCAAAAAGCCCGTCAAGGTATACATGCCTATAGACAAAGTTTCTACGGCTATAAAGATGGTTATGAGATTATATGTAGAAGCCAAAACCATCATAGCTACCACAGAAAAAAGAAGTATTACATAGTATTCACCTACATTTATGTCTTCTCTTTTCAAAAAATCAAAGCTCATAACAATGGCTGCAAAAGTGGTTAACAATATTATAATATTTGCAAGGTTTGATGCATTGTCCATTAAAACCATACCCCTAAAAGCACTTCCCTGTGTACCGTACATAGATACCGTAACACCAAAAGCAACAATCACTCCCAACAAAGCCAATATACCGTTGAAACTCTTTAATCTCTTGGGGAGCCATAAGTCTATAAGCAAAATAACAAAAGCAAATGCTGCAACTATCAATTCCGGCACAATAGCCAATAAATCCTTCATTGAATAAAGCATATCAACTCCCTCTATCCTTTTTTAACTACTACCGTTTTTATCAACTGCGCCTGCTGAGACTGAACATTAATTTCAGCAACCCTGTTTGTCTGTTGTAACAGATGTTCTACAGACACCTTCATTCTCGAAACAAATGTATTGGGGTAGAGTCCTATCCAGAACACAAAAATAACCAGCGGGGCCATATATATCCATTCCCTTATACTCATATCCTTAAGCAAAAGATTTTTGGGATTTGTAACCTTCAAGAACACAACCCTTTTGTACATGGTAAGCATATAAACAGCTGAGAAGAGTCCACCGAAAGCAACGATAATTCCATAAATCGGCTTATCCAAGAACGCTCCAAGCAGTATCATAAACTCACCCACAAATCCATTTGTACCCGGAACTGCTATGGAAGACAGCGTAAATATCATAAAGAAAGTTGCATACACAGGCACTAATGACGCCAATCCGCCATACTCAGATATCAATCTTGTATGTCTTCTTTCATAAACAATGCCTACTATCAAGAACAGTGCGCCTGTGGAAATACCATGATTGACCATCTGCAGTATAGAACCTTCCAATCCAATTTGAGTTAACGCAAACATACCCAACATGGAATAGCCCAGGTGGGAAACAGATGAATAAGCAACAAGTTTTTTAATATCCGGTTGAACCATGGCAACAAATGCGCCGTAAAATATACCTATTATAGCTAAAATAATAACAAGTGTTGCAAATGCATGTGTCATTGTCGGAAACATAGGAAGATTGAATCTCAAAAATCCATAGGTTCCCATCTTTAACAAAATACCGGCAAGTAAAACGGAACCTGCGGTAGGCGCCTCAACGTGTGCCCAGGGCAACCAAGTATGGAACGGCCACATAGGAACCTTGATTGCAAAAGCAATAAAAAAAGCAAGGAAAAGCCATATTTGCAGATGTGCAGGGAGAGGTGTAGACATAAGTTTTACCATATCCGAAGTATATGTTCCCGTGAAGTGATGATTCAAGAAATATAGAGCCATAATGGCAACCATCATCAATACACTACCTGCAAACGTGTATAAGAAAAATTTCATAGTTGCAAAAACCCTGTTGGGTCCGCCCCAGATACCTATCATTAAGTACATAGGTATAAGCTGAACCTCCCAGAAAACATAGAACAAAAACATATCGAGCGATATAAAAACCCCCAGCATACCGGTCTGCAGAAGCAGAATAACGATATTAAACAGTTTAACCTTATTGTTGATTGCCTTCCATGTGGAAAGCTGAGCAATAGGTGTCAAAAATGTTGTAAGCAGAACCAGGAACAAGCTTATACCGTCAACACCCACATAATATTGAAATCCAAGGGATTTAATCCATGGAACTCTTTCTACAAATTGCATGTGATATGTAGTGGGATCAAAGTAGAAAAACAAAGGTAAAGAAATAATAAAATCTATCGCCAGAACAATAAACGTTAAAGACTTTATAAGACCCTCATTTTTTTCATTAATAAAAGCAATGAAAAATGCTGCAACTAAAGGCAAAAACGTTATTAGCGATAGAATAGGAAAATGAAGCTGATTCATACCCTAAACTCCTCTTTAATATTAGATAATTTTAACAATGTACCATCCGCTTAAAATCACTACACCCAGGCTTACCCAGTATGCATAGTGATTGATGAAACCTGTTTGCAAAAATCTCAACAGATATCCAATCCTGCCTGCAACCCATCCGGCTCCGTCAACACCGCCTTTGTCTATAATCTCAACGTCGACAATCTTCCACAGAAGATTTGTTGATACCCACCAAAATGGTTTAACTATAAAATATGCAACGAATTCATCAACATAGTATGTATTGGCAAGGAGTGTATAAATAGGTTTAAATGTTCTTGCAACACTCTCTGCGGTGATCCATTTCTTTATATACATAATCCATGCCGTAAATATTCCGAGAAGTCCCATAATAACAGATATAGTGCTTAATAGTGCCTCAGAATATCCGCCCTCTGCAGCGACCTTTGTGGTTGGAGCAGTCTGCGTAAGAAAGTGTTCAATAGGTACTTCGCCGCCTATATGCAGACCTACCCAGCCTCCTATAATAGACATAACGCCTAAAACCCACATAGGAATGGTCATAACAGATGGTGCTTCATGTGTATGAAGTTCGTGGTATAAACCAGGAACCTTTTCTTCTCCATAGAATACAGTAAACACGAATCTAAACATATAAAAAGCCGTCATAAATGCCGTAACTTCACCTACGACCCATATCACAGGATGACCCATATTTAAGGCTGCTGCCAATATAGCATCTTTGGAAAAGAATCCTGAAAAAGGAGGAATACCGCTGATGGCAAGTGAAGCAATAACCATCAATGCCGCTGTTTGAGGCATATGTTTTCTCAAGCCGCCCATTAAATCTATAGATAGCAGCCCCCGCATAGAGTGCATAACCGCGCCGGCGCCCAAGAACAGAAGGCCTTTGAAAAATGCGTGTGACATAAGATGGAATATACCTGCCCAATAAGCACCTACACCCACGCCTATAAACATATATCCAAGCTGCGAAAGTGTAGAATATGCAAGTATCCTCTTTATATCTTTATGGGTCAGAGCCATTGTCGCAGCGTAAAATGCAGTAAATGCACCCACAGTTGCCACAACTTCTTGAGCCTCAGGAGCCATAGAATATATTGCATTGGAGCGGGCGACCATATATACACCTGCTGTAACCATTGTTGCCGCATGGATCAATGATGAAACCGGTGTAGGACCCTCCATAGCATCGGTAAGCCATATATACAAAGGAAACTGAGCAGATTTACCGACAGCGCCCAAGAACAGCGCCAGCCCTATAATAGTTGCGGTTGTGCTGTTTAAAACAGTGTGCACTTTTGGAAACACATCTGAATATGTAGCACTTCCGAAATAGTATAAAATGAATAAAATACCTATTACAAATCCCGCATCGCCTATTCTATTAACAACAAATGCTTTTTCACCTGCATCAGATGCGGTGCTTTTTTCGTACCAAAAACCTATAAGCAGATAGGAGCAGAGACCGACGCCTTCCCATCCGACAAACATCAACACATAACCATCAGCCAAAACCAATATAAGCATTGACGCCACAAATAAATTTAAGTAGGAAAAAAACCTTGAAAAACCGGGGTCACCCTTCATATAGCCGTTAGAATAGATATGTATCATTGTGGAAACAAAGGTTACAACAAACAACATAACTGCACTTAGGCTATCCACTCTAAGACCAAATGGTATTTGAATACTTCCCAGAGGTATCCATGTGTAGTAGGTAAATTGAAGAACATGCCCGTTAAGCACAGACATTATGGGAAATAGACCCAATATAAAAGACACAGCCAAAGCCAAAGATGCTAAAATACCTGCATAAGGTTTAGTCCATCGACCGAAAACACCGTTAATAAATGCACCGGCTAACGGGACAAGTATGGTCAACAATAAAATCAAACTCATAATTACTTCCCCCTTACTTTCTTAATGCAGAGAAGTCATTGATGTCCAAACTTCCCTTTTTCTTATACATCATTACTGCAATGGCTAAACCGACGGCTGTTTCACTTGCTGCGATTGCCGCTACAAAAATAAACATAATCTGGCCCGATACATCGCCGAGATAATACGACATTGTAATCAGCATTATGCCTGCGCCGTTAAGCATTAACTCCAAGGACATAAGCACGATCAAAAAATTTCTTCTGATCATAACCCCCGTTGCACCTATGGCAAATAATAATGCCGATACAATCATATATTCTACAAACATTATTCTACCTCCTTCTTATCTTCCTTTGTCAGAACAATCGCACCAATAAGAGCAACAAGCAGCACTATTGCAATTAGTTCAAAAGGGAAAAGGTAGTGTTTGAACAGTATATCACCTACCATCTTGGTGTTGCTTCCGTCTAAAGTCAGATTTTCTCCGATATGTGATAAATTTATCCTAAATTTAAATGCCAAAACCGTTATATCCGCCAATAATCCGAATCCGAAAGCTACGGCCCATAAATACTGAGGGTTGAATCTTTCTTTATCCTCGAGTACCCGTCTATCCATTATCATCATTACGAGCAAAATTAAAACGGCTATAGCACCTGCATAAACGATTATCTGCAGCATAGCTATAAACGGAGCATTCAACATTATAAATAGACCGGATACGCCTATAAATGATGTAATCATCCATAATGCGCTTGCATAAGCATTTTTTGATATTACGGTACCCAATGCACCGATAATTGTCACTAAGGATAAAACAAAAAATATTAATTCTGCCATGATTATCCCACCTTCTTCTGTTCTTCTTCTGCTTCACCAGTGTGCGAAAGCGCTGCCATATCGAAATGAAGATTTTTTCTATTTGAATCTGCGAATTCATGAATGCTTGTCATAGTTATAGCTTGAGTAGGACAAACTTCAACACACAGACCACAGAAGATACACCTGTCTGAATCTATATTATACCCGTGCAGCTCCCTTTTACCTTCTGCATTCTTGCCGATATCCATTTTAATACACTTGGGAGGACAGATATTTTCGCACATTTTGCACATTATACATTTTTCCGGTTTAAAATGGTGTAACCACCGCGCCCTTTCCGGCATTTTTATCTTCTCATAAGGATAATTTTCCGTGACAGGTTTCTTAAAAAGATATTTAAGCGTCACCATAAGTCCTTTTCTAAAATCACTAAATAGCATCAGAACCTCCTATTAAAAAAAGGGCAAACCAACTGTCAAGGCAAAACCCGTCCAGAAGATATTTAACACCGTTATAGGAAGCAAGATTTTCCATCCTATATTCATTAACTGATCATATCTATACCTTGGAAATGTTGCCCAAACCCATGTGAACAGAAAGATAAAAAAGGCAACTTTGATCCAATACCAGATAAGCCCTGCAAAGAAGCCTCCGTTCCAGAACGGACCTGTCCATCCACCAAAAAACAGCAAAACCATAATTGCAGAAAGAACGAGCACCACAACATACTGAGAAAAGGGATAGAGACCCATCTTCATGCCGGAGTACTCAACAAAGTATCCGCAGCAGATTTCAGATTCTGCTTCAGGCAGGTCGAACGGAACCTTTCCTGCAACTGCAAACATTGCTATTAAATAAGTAACAAAAGCAACAGGCTGATAGAAAACGTACCACAGATGGTGCGTCTGTGCTGCAACTATTGTTTCAAAATTTAAAGATTGACTCATTAGAATCGGATTCAAAATGGAAAGCGCAAGAATTATTTCATAACTTATCATCTGCGCACCCTCTCTTTGAGCTCCGATAAAAGGATATTTACTTCCTCCTGAAGAAATACCCGCATACAAAACACCATAAGAAGCCAAACCCAAAAAGGCAAAAACGAAAAGGATGGCAACATTAAGGTACACAACGGAAAAATGAAATATTCCGCCTGCCGTTTTGATCGGCGGTGCAAAAGGAATAACAAATGATATGGCAAACGCCGTAGTAATGGTTATGATTGGAGCAAGCCAGAACATAAATTTATAAGATTTGCCCGGCACCGTGTCCTCTTTCCATAAAGCCTTTACAGCATCAGCCAACGGCTGCCACAGCCCATGAAAACCTATTAATTTCGGACCCACTCTGTTTTGCATTCTCGCAATAACTTTTCTGTCAAACCAGGTCATAAATAGAACATAAATACTCACAACGGTCAGCACTAGAATGAATTTTATTATACCCCATATTACAATAGACATATTTTCACCTCACTACCTGTCACTTTCACCGAAAACAAGATCAAGACTTCCTATTACAGCAACAACATCCGAAAGCAAAGAACCCTTTATCATAAAAGGTAAAGCATACGAATGTATGAAGGACGGAGCTCTTATTTTCATTCTATAGGGCTTGTTTTTGCCCTCGCTTATAATATAAAACCCCAATTCACCTGTTGGATTCTCAGCATATCCATAAGATTCGCCTGCCGGCGGCTTTATAGGCTTTGAAACTTTTTTAAATTCATCTGCCATATAAGGGCCTTCAGGAATCTTGTTTATGCACTGCTCCAATATCCTTATGCTCTGCAGCATCTCCTCCATTCTTACAAGATACCTTGCGTATACATCGCCTTCAGCATAATAAGGTATGTCGAAATCCAATTCCGAATAAGCAGCGTAGGGTTTCTTTTTTCTTAAATCCCACTCCATGCCACTGCCCCTCAAAGCAGGCCCTGAAATACCCCAATTAACAGCATCCTCTGCGCTTATAACACCAACGTCTTTTGTTCTTTTAAGCCATATGCGGTTTTTTGTTAAAAGGGTATGATATTCTTTTTGTCTTCCGGGAAAAATTTTAACGAACTCTTTGAGCATATCCATAAATTTCGCAGTAATATCTTGAGCCACCCCGCCGATTCTCACATAGTTGTAAAGCAGTCTTGCCCCGCAAATTTCCTCAAACATATCCACAATCATTTCTCTTTCACGGAAACAGTAAAAATACGGCGTCATAGCACCGATATCAAGGGCGTGAGTTCCAAGCCAAATAAGATGCGATCCAATTCTATTCAACTCAGCTACCATTACTCTTATATATTGAGCCCTTTCTGGAACTTTATCCCCTGCTCCAAGCAGCTTTTCCATTGCCACCGCGTAAGCCAAATTGTTGTTCATGCTGGCTACATAACTCAATCTGTCTGTTATAGGATTAAACTGCTGATAGCTCATATTCTCTGCCATTTTCTCAAAACCTCTATGCAGATAGCCCACTCTTGGAGATGTATGTTCGATTATTTCGCCGTTTAACCTTAAAACCAATCTCAGCACTCCATGCGTACTCGGATGCTGAGGCCCCATATTAAGCTCTAATGTTCTAATATCTGAACTACTCATTTTACCTCCTAAGGCATCCTTGTATGTTCCGGCTGATGACGCTGACCTTCTGGTAAATACTTATCCAAATATTTATCTGAAAATTCATCCCCCTTGAGAGGATACTCTTTTCTTAACGGATAACCTTCCCAGTCATCAGGCATAAAAGCTCTTCTCAA